>CAJAKT010000001.1 GCA_903940375.1 uncultured bacterium
GCGCAGCGAACCCGACCACAACGGGCCGTTCGCATGTCTCGGGCTAGGCGCTGGGCCGGCCCAGACTGGCAGGGATCTTGCTGGCCGCAGCTTCATCCAGCAGGACCAGGGTGCGATCGCGCCCCCGCACCCCGGCCGCAGGCACCTGAAGGACCCCGGCACCCTCGGTGAGGGCGAAGTGGACGGCACTTGCCTTCTCGGCGCCAGCCGCCATGAGCCAGACCTCTCTCGAGGCGTTGATGGTGGGCAGGGTGAGCGTGATGCGTACCGGCGGGGGCTTGGGTGCACCTCGGACGGCCGTGACCGCACGCTCGTCGTGGACGGCCGGCTGCCCGGGAAAGAGCGAGGCCACATGGGCATCGGGTCCCACGCCCAGCAGCAGGATGTCCATGGCAGGTGCCGCGGCATGGTCCTCGGGCCGGGCCGCGGCGGCGAGGGCACGGGCATAGGCGGCTGCGGCATCATCGACGTCAGGCCATTGCCCATCCGGGCCCGGCATCGGATGGACGCGTCGTGGGTCGACATCGACGTGGTCGAGCAGTGCCGCCCGTGCGCCGGTCTCATTGCGTTCGGGGTCACCCTCGGGGAGGAAACGCTCGTCACCCCACCAGATGTCGACTCTGCGCCAATCCACTGAGTCGCGGCCGCGGCTTGCCGCCACGGCTGCCAGCGCGGCCGTTCCGATCCGACCACCGGTCAGGCACAGATGTGCATGACCGGCCGCAGACTGTCGTTCCACGAGCGTCGTGATGATGCGGGCTGCCACTGCATCTGCCAGCGCGCTCGCGTCGGGGTGGCGCAGGATCTCGACCGGGCTCATGTGCTGGACACCCGGCTGATGACGTCGCCGTATACGTCGTCCGGATCGAGCCGACGGAGCTCCTCGGCAAGGAGTTCAGCGAGGTCGCGACGGGGGAGGGCGACCCGGGAGTCGGGCACGCCGGGCCGGGACAGGACGGCCGTGGTGCCGTCGCTCCGGTTGACGCGAATATCGCCGTCAGCGGTGACCAGGCATACGTCGGTGATGCCGGGGCCCTCGGTGGTCTCGAGACGGACAGGCACCTTCAGACAGCGCTCAAGCCAGGTGCGCAGCAGGATGGCGCTCGCGTTGGACTCCTCGGCGCCGACCGTGACCTCCGAGATGGGCGCCGTCGGCTGATCGAGGATCGATGCGAGCACCGAACGCCAGGGTGTGAGCCGGGTCCAGGACAGATCGGTGTCGCCGGGCCGGTAACCGGTCGAGCGTCGCTGCAGTTCCGCCAGGACGTTCTCCGCCGAGGCCGAATCGGAAATGCGCCGCTGGGCATGCCGGCCGATGGGGTCGTCCTCGGGGATATCGGGTGCGTCCACCGGCCAGTACGCGACGACGGGCGTATCGGTCAGCAGCAGGGGAATGGCGACAGAGTTGGCGTGCCCGGCCAGATCTCCACGCAGACGCAGGACGGCGACTTCGCCGGGACCGTCGTCGCCGCCCACCGCGATGTCCGCATCCAACCGTGGCTCGTGCTTGCCGTGCCGGGGGATGAGCGTGACGATCCGCATCGGATGCTGCCGCGCGGCAGCGACGGCTGCGGCCGTCGCATCCGCCTGATACTCCTCGTCCGTGAGGATGAGCATCGTCAGGACCATGCCGGTGGCCGCGGATCCCATCCGGTGGCGTTCAGCGGCGATGGCAGCGGCAACCGCACCGCCACTCGTGTCTTCGAGCCGGATCATGGCCGCCTCCAGGTACGTCCGTCGCGGGCGATCATCTCGTACGACGACGACGGACCCCAGCCGCCCGACACGTACTGCTCCGGTGCCCCGCTGGCAGCCCAGTAGTCGAGGACGGGGTCGAGGATCTCCCAGCCGAGCTCGACTTCCTCATGGCGTGGGAAGAGCGGCGGATCACCAAGGAGGACGTCGAGGATGAGCCGTTCGTAGGCCTCGGGACTGGAGTCGACGAAGGACTCGCCGTACTGGAAGTCCATCGTGACGTCGCGCACCTGAACAGAGGTCGTGTTGGGGACCTTGGATCCGAATCGCACCGTGATCCCTTCGTCGGGCTGGATCCGGAAGACGAATGCATTGTTGCTGAGCTCCTGCACGGCCGTCTTCGCGAAGGGCAGGTGAGGTGCGCGCTTGAATACGACTGCGACCTCCGTGACTCGTCGGCCCAGCCGCTTGCCGGTGCGCAGATAGAACGGCACTCCTGCCCAGCGGCGGTTGTCGACGTCGACCCTGATCGCGGCATAGGTCTCCGTGATGCTCTGCGGATTGATGCCCTCTTCCTCGAGGTAGCCGAGTACCGGGATGCCGCCCTGCCACCCGTTGGCGTACTGACCGTGGCTGGTGTGCTTGCCGAGTTCGCGCGGCAGCGTGACCGCCCTCAGCACCTTCTCCTTCTCGGCTCGCACGTCGTCGGCGGCGAAGGAGAGTGGTTCCTCCATCGCCGTCAGGGCGAGCAGTTGCAGGAGGTGGTTCTGGATGACGTCGCGAGCGGCGCCGATTCCGTCGTAGTACCCCGCGCGGCCGCCGATGCCGATGTCCTCGGCCATGGTGATCTGCACGTTGTCGACGAAGTGGCTGTTCCAGAGTGGCTCGAACATCGTGTTGGCGAAACGCACCGCAAGGATGTTCTGGACAGTCTCCTTGCCGAGATAGTGATCGATGCGGAACACGGATCCGGACGAGAACACCTCCCCGACGATCCGGTTGAGTTCCTGCGCGCTCGCGAGGTCGTGGCCGAATGGCTTCTCGATGACGACGCGACGCCAGGCATGCGGGAGGTCCTCGGCCAGGCCTGATGTCTTGAGGTGCTCAAGAACCACGGGAAACAGGCCAGGCGGAATCGACAGGTAGAAGGCGTGATTGCCGCCCGTGCCTCGGTTCGCATCGAGTTCAGCGACGACCTCGGACAGTCGCTGGTAGGCCTCCGGGTCGCCAAGGTCGCCGGCAACGAACCGGATGCCCTCGGACAGCTGCTGCCACACCTCTTCACGGAACGGCGTGCGGGCATGTTCGCGGACGGAGTCGTGGACGATCTGGGCGAAGTCCTGATCCTCCCAGTCACGCCGGGCAAACCCCACGAGGGAGAAGCCGGGCGGAAGCAGGCCACGGTTGGCAAGGTCATAGATGGCCGGCATGACCTTCTTGCGGGAAAGGTCGCCTGTGACGCCGAAGAGCACCATGCCGCAGGGTCCGGCAACCCGGGGGAGACGCTGATCAAGCGGATTGCGCAATGGGTTCGCGGGTGGCGCCATGCGCTTGGTCGGGCTCATGCGCCATCCATGCCAGCGGCTGAAGCCACGGTGGCGCGCAACTGCTCCCAGGATTCGATGAACTTCCGGACGCCCTCGCGTTCAAGCTGCTCGCACACCTGATTCTCGTCGATGCCGAGTGCAGCAAGCTCACTCCACACCTGTGCGGACTCGGTCTCCGTGCCGCTGACGCTGTCGGTGGGGATGACACCCTGGGCGGCGACCACATCCAATGTCGCCTCCGGCATGGTGTTCACGCAGCCGCGGACCACGAGGTCAACGACGTAGCGCGTGGGATCGAAGGACGGATCCTTCACACCGGTGGACGCCCACAGCGGACGCTGCGGATTGGCGCCCTGAGCGGCGAGTGCACGCCATCTGTCGGATGACTGGGCCTCGACGTGCGCTGCCCATGCCAGGCGCGCGTTCGCGATGGCGGCCTGCCCGCGCAGAGCCTCGGCCGCGGGTGTGCCGACGTCAGCGAGCCGCGCGTCAACCTCGGTGTCGATGCGACTGACGAAGAAGCTGGCCACCGACTGGATCGTGGCGAGGTCGTGCCCGTTCGCCGCGGCCGCCTCAAGGCCGGCGAGGTAGGCGTCGACGACGTCGCGGTAGCGGTCGACCGAGAAGATCAGGGTGACGTTGACGCTGATGCCAGCGCCGATGACTGCCGTGATCGCGGGCAGGCCGGCGCGCGTTGCGGGGATCTTGATGAGGGCGTTGGCCCGATCGACGATTCCCCACAGCTCCTGGGCCTGCGTCGTGGTGGCGGCGGTCTCGTCGGCAAGCCGAGGGTCGACCTCGATCGAGACACGGCCATCGACGGTGCCGCTCTCGACCCAGAGGTCATGAAAGACATCGCAGGCGGCGCGGACATCATCGGTGGTGAGCATGCGGATGATGGCATCGACATCGGCACCCTCGGCCGCCAAGGCGGTGATCTGGTCAGCGTAGGCGGCCGCGCCGCCGGAGATCGCCTTGTCGAAGATCGTCGGATTGGTCGTGACGCCGCGGACGCATGCGGACGTGACCATGTCCGCGAGCTGCCCGGAGCTGATGCGGGTTCGGTCGAGGTCGTCGAGCCAGATGGAAACCCCGGCATCGGTGAGGGCCTGCAGGCGCGGGTTCGGACTTGGCATGATCGCAATCTCCTGTCGGGGTGGTCGATCAGTGGCGGGACGCTGCAGCGATGCTGTCGCGCGCAGCGGTGACGATGTTCTCCGTCGTGATGCCAAACTCGTGGAAGAGGACCTGGTAATCGGCGCTGGCTCCGAAGTGGTCAAGGCCGATGACGCGGCCGGCATCGCCGACGTAGCGCCACCAGCCGAGAGTGGCACCGGCCTCGACGGCGACCCGGGCCCGTACGGACGGGAGCAGCACGCTGTCGCGGTATGCGGGCTCCTGCGCGTCGAACCACTCAAGACATGGCATGGAGATGACCCGTGCGCCGATGCCCTGGGCTTCGAGTGCGGCCGCAGCGTCGAGTGCGAGCTGCACCTCCGACCCGGTGGCCAGGAGCTGAACCTGCGGGTCATCAGAGTCAGCGACGACGTAGGCCCCGCGTGCAACGCCGGCGCGGACGATGTCTGTATCGGTGCCCATCACGGGCAGGTTCTGGCGGGTGAGCACGATCCCGGCAGGTGTGCGGTGGCGCAGGATCTGCCGCCACGCCGCCGATGTCTCGTTCGCGTCGGCCGGACGCACGATCGCGAGGCCGGGGATGGCGCGCAGGGCCCATAGGTGCTCTACCGGCTGATGTGTCGGGCCATCCTCGCCCAGGCCGATGGAGTCGTGCGTCCAGACGTAGGTGACGGCGGTCTGCATGAGAGCGGAGAGGCGAACAGCACCGCGCATGTAGTCGGAGAAGACAAGGAACGTGCCCCCGAATGGCCGGGTCAGGCCACTGAGCGCGATGCCGTTGAGGATGGCCCCCATGGCATGTTCACGGATTCCGAAGTGCAGGACGCGTCCGTAGGGCGATGCGCCCGGGACGTCGCTGTCGGAGGGCAGGAAGCTGCTGGCACCCTCGATCGTGGTGTTGTTGGACTCAGCCAGATCGGCCGACCCGCCCCAGAACTCCGGCATGACGGCCGCGATGGCGTTGATGACCTCACCGGAGGCCTTGCGGGTGGCGATCGACTGACCCGGGGTGAACTCCGGGTAGGCGGCGTCAAGGCCGGCGGGCAGTTCGTGGGACTGCAGCCGGTCGAGCAGCCTCGCCTGCTCAGGACGCGATGCGCGCCAGGATGCGAAGGAGGCATCCCAGTCGGCTCGCACGGCATCCACTCGGTGGCGCAGGTTCTCGCGGACTCGACCAAGCAGCGCGGGGTCGAATGCGAAGTGCTCGTCGGGATCAAGGCCCAGCAGTTCCTTGGTCGCGCGGATCTCATCCTCACCCAATGCCGACCCGTGGGACTTGGCGGTATTGCGCGCCTTCGGTGCCGGCCAGGCGATGGTCGTGCGCAACTGGATCAGCGTGGGGCGATGATTCTCGGCCTCAGCGGCCATCAGGGCGGTGTGGAGTGCGGGCACGTCGACGGAGCCATCCGGGCGCTGGTCGACGCGGTGCGTGGCCCAGCCGTATGCCTCGTAACGCATGCAGACGTCCTCGTCGAATGCGAGTGCGGTGTCGCCCTCGATCGAGATGTGGTTGTCGTCGTAGATCACGCACAGGCTCGACAACTGCTGCAGACCTGCGAGGGAGGAGGCTTCGGATGTGATGCCTTCCTCAAGATCGCCGTCGCCGGCGATGGCCCACACGCGATGGTCGAACGGGCTGGTGCCAGGAGCCGCATCGGGGTCCAGGAGTCCGCGCTCATACCGCGCAGCCATCGCCATGCCCACGGCCATCGAGAGGCCCTGGCCAAGTGGCCCGGTGGTCGCTTCGACTCCGGCGGTGTGACCGTGCTCGGGATGCCCGGGCGTCCGACTGCCAGACGTGCGGAAGGCCTCCAGGTCCGCCATCGACAGCCCATAGTCGGACAGGAACAACTGGCTGTAGAGGGTCAGGCTGGTGTGTCCGCCGGAGAGGACGAATCGGTCGCGGCCCACCCAGGCGGGATCGCGCGGATCGTGCCGCAGCAGCTTCTGGAAGAGCAGGTAGCCGACCGGGGCCAGGCTCATCGCCGTACCGGGATGCCCGTTGCCGACCCGCTGGACGGAATCCGCCGCGAGGGCACGCAGATAGGCGATCGCACGATCGTCGTCGACGCCCCAGTCGAGGGTCTCGCTACCGGCAACGGGCTGAGGCTGGGAGGTCATGTCCCGACCCTAACGAAGCAGCCGAGGGCACGCAGCCGGCTGGGCCGTGCGGCGGGTAGGCTGCAGAATCTGCGGTAGCCATCTGGGGCGAACCGGCATGGCACGGGTGGAGACAGGTGGCGAACACGATGCGGGCTGACGGCGAGGTCAGCACATCGAGCCGCATCCGTGCGCATGTAGCCCTGACCAAGCCCCGCATCGTCGAGCTCCTTCTTGCGACGGCACTACCCACGACTTTCCTCGCCGCTGGTGGCCTGCCGCCGCTGGTTCCGACCATCGGCGTTCTTGTCGGCGGGACGCTGGCGGCCGGGTCTGCGAACACCTTCAACAGCGTCTACGACCGCGATATCGACGCCATCATGCGCCGTACGTTCCACCGGCCAGCGGCCATGGGGATCGTGAGTGTTCGGGCGGGCCTGTGGCAGGGCGCGCTCCTCGCGCTCGCAAGTGCCGCCGTGCTCCTGATAACGGCGAATCTGCTGTCGGCCGTGCTGGCTCTCGTCGCCATCGCGTTCTACGCCATCGGCTACACGATGCTCCTGAAGCGTCGCACGCCGCAGAACATTGTCTGGGGTGGCGCTGCAGGCTGCATGCCCGTGCTGATCGCGTGGTCGGCCGTCACAGGGTCACTGACGTGGACGCCGGTCGTCCTGTTCCTGATCATCTTCTTCTGGACACCGCCGCACTACTGGCCGTTGGCGATGCGGTTCCGTGAGGATTACGCGGCTGCTGGCGTGCCGATGCTCCCGGTCGTGCGCACGGAGGCGCAGGTCGCGAACAGCATCATCGCGTACGCGTGGGTCATGGTGGCGGTGTCGCTGGTGCTGATACCGGTGGCACCGATGGGCTGGATCTACGGCGTGGGGGCAGTGGTGCTGGGGGCCGCCTTCATGTGGGAGGCCTACCTGCTCAAGCGCCGCATCGCTGCCGGTGCGGACTCCGTCACGGCGACAGCGATGCGGCTGTTCCACGGCTCGATCACGTACCTGGCGCTGCTGTTCCTGCTGATTGCGATCGACCCATTCGTGTTCTAGCCCCTGGTTCATGCGAGGGGCCGGCTTGCGTCAACCTCTGGTGCGCAGTGCGGGCGGGATGAACAGCACCGCCACCCACACGAGCGCCGCGCCCGTTGCGTGAATCGTGACAAGTGCGACAGGCAGGCCGGCGAAGTACTGGGTGTAGCCGAGAACGCCCTGTGCGAGTGCGACGCCCAGCAGGATCCAGGCGCGACGGCGCGCCTGCGGGGGAGCGGGTATCAGCGCGAGCGCGATGATGAGGCCGATGACGAGCCCTAAGAACAGCAGGACGACATCCGCGTGCAGCCAGGAGATGGTGCGCGGGTCGATCGAGAACCGGTTCTCCGAGTTTGCATCGCCTGAGTGCGGACCACTGCCCGTGACGATGACACCGAGGAACACCACGAGGGCGCTCACGCCGACGAGGAGCCACGACAGGACGAGTACGGGCCGAGGGACGAGGAAGACCACTGGGCGGTCACCCGGATCTCCCGAGCGGACGACGAGGGCAACGGTGCCGGCGATGATGGCCATGGTGAGCAGGAAATGGGCCGACACGCTGGCGGGGTGCAGCCCGGTCAGGACCGTGATGCCGCCGAGTACTGCCTGTGCGACTGTCCCCAGGATCGGGATGCTGGCGAGCACGAGAATCACGGGACGGCGGGCTATGCCAGCGCGCCGTCGTGTCCGCGCATCCCAGATCGCAGCGACGACGGCCGCGATGGCAAGGGCGACCAGGACGAACGTGAGCAGCCGGTTGCCGAACTCGACGTACTTGTGCCACGACTCGGCCTGTCGGGCGGTGGGGGTGTAGGAACCCTCGACGCATTCGGGCCAGGTGGGGCAGCCCAGACCGGATCCCGTCAGTCGAACGACGGCTCCGGTCACGACGATCGCGGACTGGCCGACGAGGTTGGCGATGTAGATCCCTCGGGCTGTGCGCGAGGAGCGTCCGGTCGTCACGCGTTCAGCCTA
>CAJAKT010000002.1 GCA_903940375.1 uncultured bacterium
GCGATGGGTGCGCGCACGCTGCGTCCTGCACTCGGTTCGCTGTGGTGGCCGACGAGCACGAACAACTCCGGGCACCTCACGCGAATCGCGGACGAGTTGCTGCCGATGCTCGGGCAGGGCCCCGTCGTCGTGGCGGGGCACTCGGCCGGTGCATCGGCGGGCGCCTGGATCGCTGCAGAACTCCTTGCGGGCAGCGCGGATGTCAGGTCACTCGTCTGCATCGACGGCGTTGAGAGCCCGACGCACCTGATCCGGCGTTCCTGGGAGCGGTTGGCCTCGGTATCGGTGCGGGCTGTGTGCGCGCCACCCAGCCGCTGCAACCGGCAAGGTGCGCTCGCCGCGTGGCTTGAGATGCAGGAGCGTGCCGCGGAAATCGTGATCATCCCCGGGAGCGGGCACGGTGACATCGAGGGCGCCAGTCAGGGGATCTACCGGTGGGCATGTGGCGACGACCCCCACCAGCCGGCCGGTCAGCAGGTGCGCGATCTCGTGGTCGCGTGGATCGACGAGGGCCTTTCGCCGGTGCCGAGTTAGCCCTCAGGCTCGGGGTCGGTGACATCAGCGACGGTCGCCGCCAGCACACGGATGACGTCGTCAGCAGATAGGACGGCGGCGACACCGTGGGCACCGGCACCGAAGGCGACGGTCCGCCCGAGCATGCGCTCGTCGGCGATGACCGGCCACGCCGTCGTCGAGCCGAACGGGGTGATCGTGCCGCGCTCGTAGCCGGTGGCCGCGAAGGCGGTCGCCGCATCCGGCATCGAGAGCCGGTTGACGCCCAGCAGCGACCTCAGCTTCGGCCACGAGATCGTGCGGTCGCCAGGGACGAGGACGAAGACGTAGTCGTCGTCACCGCGGCGGGTCACGATCGTCTTGATCACGTCGCACGTCTCGACACCGCGGGCGACCGCCGCCTCCGCCAGGCTGCTGACCCGCCCGTGCCGGACGATGCGCATCTCGATGCCCGTGGCCGTCATCGCGGCGAGCGCACGCTCCTCGCCGGCAGTTGGGGCGGCCTCGGTCATGGGAGGAGTCTGCCGCAGGGTGAAATGACCCGATCTGGCGGTCCGCGGCGGGTAGTGGAATGATCAACCACATGCGCATCGCCAACGACATCACTGAATTGGTCGGCAACACCCCCCTCGTCCGAATCCGGCAGGTCACCGACGGTGCCGGTGCGGAGGTGGCCGCGAAGCTCGAGTTCTTCAACCCGGCCAACTCCGTCAAGGACCGCATCGGCGTCGCGATGATCGACGCGGCGCAGGAGGCCGGACTCATCGGTCCCGACACGATCGTCGTGGAGCCCACCAGCGGCAACACCGGCATCGCCCTCGCCATGGTGTGTGCGGCGCGCGGCATCAAGATCGTCCTGACCATGCCCGAGACGATGAGCATGGAGCGCCGGATGCTGCTGCGCGGCTACGGTGCCGAGCTGATCCTCACCCCCGGACCTGAGGGCATGGGCGGTGCGATCGCGAAGGCCACGGAGCTGGCCGCCAGCGATCCGAAGTACTTCATGCCGCAGCAGTTCATGAACGCAGCCAACCCGGCGATCCACCGGGTGACCACCGCTGTCGAGATCTGGAATGACACCGACGGCCAGGTCGACATCCTCGTAGCGGGGGTAGGCACCGGCGGCACCATCACCGGCGTCGGTCAGGCGCTCAAGGAGCGCAAGCCCGAACTCCAGGTCATCGCTGTCGAGCCGGCCGCTTCTCCGGTGCTTTCGGGTGGGCCGAAGGGTCCCCATCCGATCCAGGGGATCGGTGCCGGCTTCATCCCCGCCATCCTCGACACCGACGTCTACGACGAGGTGATCGGCGTGCAGGCTGACGATGCGATGGCGATGGCCCGCCGCGCAGCTACCGAGGAAGGCCTGCTCGTGGGCATCTCGTCCGGTGCAGCGCTGTGGGCGGCGCGTGAAGTGGCGCAGCGTCCGGAGAACGCCGGCAAGCTGATCGTCGTCATCATCCCGTCCTTCGGCGAGCGCTATCTCTCCACGGCACTTTTCGCCGGTCTCGGCGAATGAGCTCCAGCGGCCTCGTCGGCGGCCTGCGCCGCAAGGGCCGCGGCGTGCTGTCGGCGATGCGCAGTGACATTGCCTCCGTAGTCGAACGCGATCCTGCGGCCCGGTCCCCGCTTGAGGTCGCACTCCTGTACCCGGGCGTGCATGCGGTGTGGGCCCATCGGCTCAGCCACTCGCTCTGGCAGAACGGCGCGTACCTGCCGGCGCGCACGGTGTCGCAGGCGACTCGTTTCCTGACCGGCATCGAGATCCATCCGGGTGCGACCCTCGGGCCACGCCTGTTCATCGACCACGGTGCGGGCGTCGTCATCGGTGAGACCGCGCGCGTCGGCGCCGACGTCACCATCTACCACGGGGTGACGCTCGGTGGTACGAGCCTGGATCACGGCAAGCGGCATCCGACGATCGGTGACCGTGTCACCGTCGGTGCGGGTGCGAAGGTGCTCGGCAATGTCGACGTCGGTGCGGACTCCCGCATCGGGGCCAATGCGGTGCTCGTGCGCTCGGTCGAGGATCACTCCGTGGTCGTCGGAGTGCCGGGCCAGGTCATCGCGCACGGCACCGCGCCCGATGCCGACACCCGCCCCAAGCAGGACAGCCCCACCGCGCCGGATCCCGTCGGCCTTGCCGTCTCGACGCTCATGAACCGCGTCCAGCAGCTCGAGACCCACGTCATGGGCAGTGAGCACCATGCCCACGGACCGCACCAGCGGGCCAGCGGTGAGTGGGAGCTCGAGATGGACGCGTCCGACTTCTCGATCTGATTCCCCGCGACTCCATACCCCACCGTCATTCCCAGCCGCGGGTGTGACGCGCAGGCATGGAGTCGGCGGATTAGAAGCGGCCGAGCAGGGGCGCGACGACGACCTTGACGATCATCGCGGCCGGGTAGACCAGCGCATAGCCGAGGTTCACCCGGGGATCGTCCTTGGTGGACTCGTTGGCATAGGCGAGCACCGCAGGCTGGGTCTGGGTTCCGGCGAGCACGCCGCCCATCCGTGGTCCGTACATGCCTGCCAGCAGTCGGCCGCCGAGGATCACGGTGGCCGCCGTGACAGCGGTAACCACCACGCCGACGGCGAGCAGGCGCGGACCCGTGGGGCTGGACAGCGCAGAGGCGAGGGCAGAGCCGGAGTTGGATCCCGCGTAGGCGAGGAAGAGCATCATGCCCAGCTGTGACAGCGTCGACGCGACACCATGCGGCATCGACCAGTTGATGCCTCCGGTGCGACCCGCTCGTCCGACGATCAGGCCGACCAGCAGCGGACCGCCCGCAAGGCCTAGCGCGAAGTGGCTGCCGCCGGGCAGCGGGAACGACAGCTCGCCCAGCAGGACGCCGAGGGCAAGACCCAGTGACAGGCTGGTGATCGAGTACGCCGACGCACCCTTCTCGGAGTCGCCGAGATAGGCGGTGATCTCGCTCATGCGGCGCCGGTCGGCGACGATCCGCACCCGGTCGCCGATCTGCAGCGCGAGGTCGTCGGTGGCCAGCAGGTCGACGTCGCCACGTCGCACACGAGTGGCGACGGCACCGAATCGGCGGCGCAGCCGGAGCTCCCCGAGTGTCTGGCCGGCAACCTTCGGATTCGAGACGGCCACCCGCCGGTAGTCCACCGTCGAGCGATCGAGAGTCAGGGCCACGGTCGACGGATGCCCGACGGCGGTGACGAAGTCGTCGACGACGGCCTGCGAGCCGATCACCGTGAGGATGTCACCCGGCATCGGGATGGCGTCGTCGGTGGCCACATCGACGTCGCCGGGATGCCCGGGGGAGTCGCCGCGCATGATCCGGGAGAACACGATGTTGTGGTCGTAGCGCTCGGACAGGGTGCCCAGGTCCGGCAGGCCCGCGGTCTCGATGCGAACGGTCATGCCGTCGAGGCGCGGTGGGAGCGGGTCCTCGACGATCGGGGCCAGCGCCTTGCTGGGTGCGGCGGCCTTGATGCCGATCACCGCGGCCAGCAGCATGCCGAGCACGCCGAACAGGTAGGTCACGGAGTAGCCGACCGTTGGCAGGTCGGATGCCCACGCCTCGCTCGCCGCGGCCAGGGCCGGGGTATTCGTCAGCGCTCCCGCATAGACACCCGACAGGATCGGGCCGGAGAGCCCCAGGGCGTTGCCGGCCAGCACGGTGACGAGGGCGCCCACCAGGAGCGCCCCGACAACGACACCGAGGGCTCGGCCACCGGTCTTGAGGGCGGCGAAGAAGGAGGGACCCGCGCCCACGCCGATCACGTAGGCGAACAGCGCCAGGCCGAAGACGCCGAGAATCTGCGGCAGCTTCAGCCGGTCGTCGTAGGCGGAGAAGGCCAGGGCCGTGAAGAGCACAGCGGCCGGTCCGAGGGAGAAGCTGCGGATCTTGATCGAGCCGATCGCGCCGCCGATGGCCATGATGACGGTGAGCAGGAGCAGTGGCTGCTCGGCCGCCAGGTCTGCCCAGCCACGGATGATCTCGCCGACGTCCATGGCTCCA
>CAJAKT010000003.1 GCA_903940375.1 uncultured bacterium
CCGGCTGCCGCTAGCCCGGTGAGGAAGGCGCGGCGCGACGGTGTGCGTGCTTGAGGTCCGGGCATGGCGAAAGCCTAGGACGCTACCCTCGGCTGGTGAAGCGCCCACTGACGGCACGCATGCGGCTGTCCGCGGCGAGGGTGCTAGGAGGGGCAGCTGGTGCTGCCTCACGAATGACGAGCCGTGGTCAGGGCATCGTGGTGACCGGCCGCGTCATCCAGAGGATCGCGCCCGATGCGCTGGCCCAGCTCTCCGCCGGACGATCCACCGTCCTTGTCTCCGGAACGAATGGCAAGTCGACGACCACGGCGATGATCGTGGCGGCCCTGGGTGGCACCGTTGCAACGAACACCACGGGAGCGAACATGCCCGGGGGCGTGATCGAGGCGTACTCCCGCTCCTCCGCCCGGGTGGCTGTCATGGAGGTGGACGAGCTGTACGTGCCCGTCATCGGCACCGCGACCGCACCGGAGGTGTTCGTCGCCCTCAATCTCAGTCGTGACCAGATGGATCGAGTGCATGAGGTGGGCGCCGTTCAACGCCGTTGGGTCAGCTATCTCGAGGGCTCCGAGGCACATGTCATCGCGAATGCGACGGATCCACAGGTGGTGGCGGCAGTCGGCTCGCGACCAGCGACGTGGGTGGATCCGGGCTGGCAGTGGCGGCAGGACAGCATCGTCTGCCCGCGGTGCACTGAGGTCCTCACGTGGAGATCGTCTACTTGGTCATGCACCTGCGGACTCCATCAGCCGGTCGCTGACTACACCGTCGATGGTGATGTCGTGCGCCTGCCCAACGGGAGGAGCGTGCGGCTGGAACTCGCCCTGCCGGGCGACGTGAATCGTGGCAATGCGGCCTTCGCACTGGCGGTGGCCGCGCGATCAGGTGTCGATGCTGACGTCGCGGCCCGGCGGATATCGATGATCGATGACGTTGAGGGACGCTACGGGTCCATCGAGGTCGGCGGACGACCTGCACGCACCCTGCTCGCCAAGAACCCGGCTGGCTGGGCCAGCCTGCTGCCGATGCTGACGGCAGACGATGTGCTCATCGTGAGCATCAATGCCGACGCGGTCGACGGGCTCGACACGTCCTGGCTCTGGGATGTGCCGTTCGAGGCTCTCGCCGGACGCACGGTCGGGGCCCATGGCATCCACCGAGCCGATGTGGCCCTGCGGCTAGAGGTAGCGGGTGCGATTCCTCTTGTCGATGCGGATATCCACCGACTGGTGAAGCGCATGCCGCAGGGGCCGTGCGTTATCGCCGCCACCTACGGTTCGTTCGAGGCCCTGCGAGGTCGGCGATGACACTGACGATCGCGCACATCTTCCCCGCTCTACTGAGCACCTACGGCGACGCGGGCAATGTCGCCGTAGTGCGCCACCGAGCGGAGTCGCGAGGCTATGGAGTCACCACCCTGACGGTGCTGCCTGGGGAGCCGGTGCCGTCTGAGGCTGACATCTATGTGATCGGCGGCGGTGAGGACGCGCAGGAACTTCGCGCAGTGGAGCTCCTGCGCCGCGAATCCGGTCTCGCGGTGGCCGTGCGTGGTGGTGCGCCCGTGCTGGCCATCTGTGCGGGAATGCAGATCCTGGGGGAGTGGTTCACCGATGGCTCCGATATCCGAGTCCCGGGCCTTGGACTGCTCGATCTGAGAACCGAGAGGCGTTCCGCCAGAGCTGTTGGCGACGTGATCGCGGACGCGATCGCGATTCCCGGCCTGCCGACATTGATCGGCTTCGAGAACCACCGTGGGGGCACATCCCTTGGTGCCGACGCGAGGCCTCTTGCTCAGGTGCTGCAGGGAGTGGGCAATGGCTCGGGCGAAGCGGTGGAGGGGGCCGTTCAGGGTTCGATCATCGGCACGTATCTGCACGGTCCGGTTCTCGCGCTCAACCCTGCCCTGGCCGACCATCTGCTGGCTCAGGTCGTGGGACCGCTCCCGCCGATGGATGACACGCTTGCGGAGGAGTTCAGGGCGAACCGGTTTCAGCGGGCGCAGGCGTGATGTCCTCGGCCCGACCCGCCACGAGCAGGGGCAGACTGTGGCGCAGTGTTCCGGTCGTCGTCCGCAGGCGTGCCGTTAGCGATGGCGGCAGGACGTAATAGACGGATGCGACGGCCTCGGTCAGCACGCGCGAGCGGTGCACTGCTCGGTTGAGGGTCTCGGGGCTGTCGGCAGGGCCGGAGACCACGACGTCGATGCCGGCCCGGCGGGCCTCATCGCGAATCCGCCGCGCGTGGTAGGGAGTCGAGACGGCAATCCACGGTCCCAGTGACGCCTCGGTGCTGAGCCGTGCCATCGTCGCGATCGTCTGTCGGGTGTTGCCTCCTGGCCGGCCTTCGCGAACCGCCTCGGCTGGCAGCCCGGCTGCCAGGAGATAGGCAGCCATGTCGGCGACCTCGTCGAGCTCTCCCGAGATTCCGCCACTGACAAGGACGACGTCCACAACCCCAGCGCGCCACAGGCTGACGGCATGGGTGAGTCGGGAAGCCAGTTCGCGGCTGGGTCCCGTTGGCAGGGTCTCGGCCCCGAAGACGGCCATCGCGTAGCGCTGCCCGGGAACCGGCGTGAGGACCACGGGCCGGATGGCGTCACGCTCGGCGAGCACCACCCGCCCTACGAGGACCGCAGCGGCCGCCGCAGCACTGGCGGCTGCACCGGCAACCAGGATCCCCATCGCTGCAGCCGCTGACCGCGTGCGCATCGTGATGCCCCTACTCCCCGTCGACCGAAACCGTGGACTGTGTTGACAGGCCCCAGGCGGTGAGGACCTCACGCGTACAGATCCCCATGGCGTATGCCGTGACCAGTGTGTCGTGCTGATTGTCGGTGAGGAAGGCGATCTCCGCCACGCCGGCATCACATTCGATGATCGCGACATCGTGCGCGAGTCCGGTGAGTGACCCGGTCTTATGGGCAATGATCACATCTGCCGCGTTGGCTCCCAGTGGAATGCGGGAATTGCGAATGGAATGCCGCAGAGCATGTGCCGTGATGGGGAAGCGATCCTGATCCGCGGCAGCACGCAGGAGGTCGAGTGCTGATCGACAGGTCGTGGTGCCAACGAGCGCCGAGTCAGGATCGTGGTCCGGGCTGACGAGCTTGCTGAGCCAACGTGCGCAGGTGTTGTCACTTGCCCCGATCATGAGTGCCAGTGCATCACTCAACCGCAGAATCGTGCGCGGGTCCAGTAAGTCGAGTACCGAGTGATCTTCCGGGCGCGCACGTAGCTCCAGCACGGAGATCTCGGTGTCCTGGTCGATGCAGCCATCACGTATCCCGTCCTCCACCGCGACGGCGATGCCGAGCTTGAGCAGGCTGGCTGCGCGATAGGGACGCTCGACGTCAACACCGCCCTCCCATTCGCCGCCCGCTGTGCGAATGCGAATGAGTGCAGATCGTCCCGGCGCAGCGTATGCATCGAGCGCAGCACGGGCTGCCTGTGGTGCGGAGCGCGGCAACTCAGATCTCCTGCCGTCTGGCGAGTTGGGCAAACATGCCTCCCGTGGCAAGGAGTTCGTCCGGAGTGCCGGACTCTGCGATCGTCCCGCCAGCAATGACCAGCACGCGATCCGCCTGGCGAACCGTGGACAGCCGGTGCGCGATCACGAACCGTGTCGCCGCCGACTCGGTGATGGTGCGCATCACGATCGACTGCGTGATGTTGTCGAGGGCGCTCGTGGCCTCGTCAAGGAGCAGGATCGCCGGATCGCCGGCGAGAGCCGCAGCCAGCATCAGCCGCTGACGCTGCCCGCCACTGAGTTCGGCGCCGCCAGCGCCCACCGGGGTGTCGAGTCCGAGCGGCATGGCCGCCACATCGTCCGTGAGTCCTGCGCGGGTCAGCAGCAGGTCAAGCTCGGCGTCGGTGAGCAACCGCGGCCCACAGATGCTCTCCCTGATCGTTGTGCCCAAGGGGTGCGCTCCCTGGAGAACGGCTCCCATCTGCCGTCGCACCGTCGTCGGATCGACTCGAGACAGGTCGTTGCCGCCGAAACTCACCGTCCCCGCCCACGGGTCCTCAAAGCCGAGTATGAGGCGCAGCAAGGTTGACTTGCCGCTGCCGGATGGGCCGACGACCGCGACGAACTCGCCGGGGGAGACGTCGAACGACATCCCGGTGAACAGCGGTGGTCGGTCGGAGCGGTAGCCGAACTGCACGTCGTGCAGGGAGACCGCCCCATCGAGGAGCCCGGACTGGGAGCTTGCGTGCTCGCGCTCCGTCGGGCTCGTGAGGATGGGCTCGAGCCGTGCGAGTTGGGGACCGTACTCGGACAGGGTCAGCAGGTTGGCGCTGAGGGCCAGCGTGGCGATGGTGACCTGGGCTACCGCTGCATACATGGCCAGGAACAGGCCCGGCGCGGCCGGATCGCCGGGAGTGAGGCCGGCGACCGGCACGACGGCAACGGCAACGACGAAGGCCGTGAGGACCGCTGTCGGGGCAACTCTCTCGATCGTCCAGCTCAGCGAGATCGCCCGGAGGCGAGCACGCATGGCGCGTGAGCTGGCACTCTGCTCTCGGGCCCATCTGGCCAGAGCACGATCCTCGGCCCCTGTCACGCGCCAGGAGACGATGTTCTCCAGGAGTGACAGCAGGAAGGCGTCGGTCTGGCTCCGGTACTCGAGCAGCGGCGTGAGCAGCGAACGGGCTCGCATCTGAATCACGACGGACGAGGCCAGGACGGCGAGTACGACACCGGCGGTGATGAACCCGATGGCGGCTCCGGCCGCGAACAGGTAGCCGATGCTGACGAGTCCGAAAACCGATGCGGCCAGAATCGAGACCACCGCATCCTCGACTGCGGCGCGTGCACGGTCGACGGCGAGGGCTCGATTCGCGACATCACCCACGGTCCGGGCTCGGAAGAACCCGGCCTTCAGGCGCAGCAGTCGGCTGACAACACCAGCAGACAGGGCGATGTCCATCCGGTCGCGGATGCTGACGACGACGTACCCGCGCTGCAACGCCAGGAGTGCCAGGGCCGTGCTGGCGAGACCGAAGGCAACCAGGAGCGCAACTGCCAGATCAGGCCTACCCAGAGGGAGAGCCACTTCGAACACTGCGGCTGTGGTGACCGGCAGGAGCAGGGCCCCGATGCCCGTGATGGCAGCGAGAAGCACGAACGCCCACAGGTCGCGGCGCTGCCGTCGCAGTGACCATGCGATGAGAGAGGACCACTGGCTGGTGGTCGGCAGGTCGACGGCGAAAGCCAGGGCATCAGGGGCAACCGACGCGGCCCGATGCTTCGTGAGTCGTCCGCTTACTCGGGTGCCGGCGTCGACCATCACTACGCGAGGCTCACCGGCGACGACCAGGGCTGGGCCCGCGTCATTGCGCACCAGGAGCGGTACCGGCACGTTCGAGAACCACCGTCCGGTAAGTCGAACCCGCCAGGCCATCAGTCCGGATGCAGCGATCGCGGCATCGACGCTCTCCGCCGAGCCGGATGCGCTTCGAGGGAGCAACGGTTCGTGCACGGCCTCTGCGATCAGGGACAGTGCGTCGAGAATCTGGTCCGCCCGTCGAGGCGCCGAGAGGATGCCGTTTGCATCCGGCGCACTGAGCGAATCGACAGCCTCGCTGACACCTGAGGCCGGCACGGGATCCACGCGGTTCTCAGCCATGGGCCAGCTCCGCGAAACGCCCGGACTCGATCAGCGTGTCGAAGGTCCCTTCCTGCACGATGCGCCCCTGCTCGAGGACAACGATCCGGTCGGCGTCCCGAACGGTGCTCAACCGGTGCGCAACCACCAGACAGGTGCACCCCCGCGCGCGCAGGGCGACGATCACGTCAACCTCGACCAGCGGATCGAGCGCGCTGGTGGCCTCGTCCAAGATGAGCAGATCCGGGTCACGAACGAGCGCGCGGGCGATCGCCAGGCGCTGAAGCTCGCCGCCACTGAATCCGTGCCCGGTCGCCGACACGCGCTCCTCAAGCCCGCCAGGGCGTGCGTCAACCGCGTAGGCCACCTGGGCATCGATCAGTGCCTGCCGGATCCGGTCGACCGGAATGGACTCGTCGAACATCGTGACGTTCTCGGCAATCGTCCCCGGCATCAGCACGGGGTATTGCGGCACGTATCCGACTCGCCCAGTTCGGAGCGACCGCGGCAGATCCAGGCGGTTGGCACCGTCGAGGAGGACGGCTCCGGACCACGGCTGCAGTTCGCCGACGGTCAAGCGGGACAGGGTTGACTTCCCGCTCCCGCTGGAGCCGACAACCGCGAGCCAGGACCCAGGCGGCACGTCAAGAGTCAATCCCTCGAGCAATGGCACCTCGTGGGCGTCGTACCCAAAGGTCACATCGCGCAGGATCAGGGACATCGGCCCGGACCCGGAGTTGCTGAGGGACGCCGACGATCGAGTTGTGACCTCGATGTCGAGGGGGATGTCGGCCACGGCATCAACCTGGCGCTGAACGCTGTTGACCGACTCGATGAGCGTGCCGATCCACACCAGCTGCCCCGCTGGGATGAGGATGGCCAGCAGCATCGTCTGGGTAGCCGCCAGTGTGCCGATCGACAGGGCGCCCACGAACACCAAGAGTGACCCGACGGCGAGGACCAGACCCAGGCCGATCGTCTGTGTCAGCGGACTCACCAGGCCCAGCCGCTGTCCGTCCATGGACAGATCCGACGTTGCGCGCCCCTGTGCGGATCGGTGCTGGCTCCAGCGGTCGAAGATCCAGGGCTCCCACGCTGCTGCCTTGATGTCCTCGATGGAGCCGATCGTCTGGGTGGTCGCTGACGACAGCGCAACCAGTGCTGCGTCGGACCGGTTCTGCAGAACGCGTCGGCGTCGAAGGAGGAGGGTGCTGACGATGATGGAGCCGGCGACCACGAGGAGACCAACGAGGCCGAGCACGACATTCAGCAAGAGGATGAAAACGGTGTAGATGACGATCGCGATCACATTCCCGAGCGCCAGCGGCACGAGCAGGCCCGACAGGAAGGACTGCCGTTGAATCGAGCCGGATCGGGCCGCGAGGTCGCCGGTCCCGAACTCCGCAATCGCTGGGACGGGGATTCTCAGGAGATGCCACGTGAACCGGGTCGACTCCGTGGCGCTGAGACGCACCGCCAGTCGAGCCAGCACGCGGTACTGAAGTGAGTTGAGTCCGGCAACCACGACGAGGGCAGCGATCAGTCCGACGATGATCGGCACGAGCCACGCAGCATTGGCCGCCACCAGCACCTCGTCAACGAAAAGCCCGATGAGCAGGGGGACGGCAATACCCGGCGCGGTCTCGAGAACGGCTGCGATACCGACATACCCGTATGCCGAAGGGCTCAGGCGAACCAGCCGGGCCAGCTGGCCGAGGCTGGTCTGGTGTGTCACCGGGCGATCCGCGCGAAGGGACTCGCGTCTGACAGCACGACCGCAACGTCGGCGAGGGTTCCTGTGGTCACCTGGGTGTCCGGACCCTGCCCGATCGTCCATGCATAGCCCGTGGGGCTGGCCGGATCCGGGTCCAGTGCCACCGTCACCTCCACCACGAGTCCGGCCGACATGAAGTAGGCGGGCAGCTGCTCGTTTCCGCCGACCAGGAGCATCACCCGGTCGGCGGTGACGGGCAGTCGTGAGACCGCCCTGACGGTGCCGGTGATGTAGCCGTACTGGGACTCCGGCAGGGAAGCGAGGGCTACAAGTGCCGGCATCCCGGTCTGCACCCGGGCACCCTGCTCGGCCGGCAGGAAGGCCACGGCCACATTGCCGTCCGCGTCAGGATCGATCGTGAGGACCGGACTACCGGCTTCGGAGATCCCGCCCTGCTTCGCGACGATCGTTGCGACAACGCCGTCGACCGGCGCCACGAGATCGGAAGCGGTGCCGGACGGACTGATCACCACCGCCAGGCGCTCGCCGGCGCGCACTGGCTGCCCGGGGTCGACCAGTACGTCGGACACCGTGTCCGTCCCATTGGTTCCCACATCGACGAAACCACGGGTCGGC
>CAJAKT010000004.1 GCA_903940375.1 uncultured bacterium
GAGTCCTCAATGACCGTCCCGGAGTCTCGCCGGCCACCCGTCAGGCAGTCCTGACAGCCCTCGACGTGCTCGGGTACGAGCGGCCGATCCGCCTCCGGGGCCGATCGGGACTCGTGGGCCTCGTTGTCCCCGAACTCGAGAACCCGATCTTCCCGGCATTCGCGCAGGTCATGGAGACGCTGCTGGCTCAACATGGCTACACCCCCGTCCTCTGCACGCAGACGCCTGGTGGCGTGACGGAGGACGAGTACGTCGAACTCCTGCTCGACCGCGGTGTCGCCGGCATCATCTTCGTCTCGGGAATGCACGCCGATGTGACGGCCGAGCACGGTCCGTACAACGCCCTCGTCGAGCGCGGCCTGCCGATCGTGCTGGTCAACGGGTACGCGGAGGGCATCGATGCGCCGTTCATCTCCGACGACGATGCCGCGGCGATGGACCTTGCTGTCACGCACCTGACGTCGATGGGTCACCGTCGGATCGGCCTCGCGGTCGGCCCGGGGCGGTTCGTTCCGGTCGTACGCAAGCGGGCGGGATTCATCGATGCCATGACGCGCCTCACCGGCATCTCCGCCGATGAGGCAGCCGGACTCGTGTCGCACTCGCTGTTCGCCGTCGAGGGCGGGCAGGCGGCAGCACACCACCTACTGGGCTGTGGCGTGACGGCCATCGTGTGCGGCTCGGACCTGATGGCCCTCGGCGCGATCCGCACCATCCGGCAGCGCGGGCTGCGCGTGCCCGAGGACGTGTCGGTCGTCGGCTACGACGACTCTCGCCTCATTGCCTTCACCGACCCGCCCCTGACCACGGTTCGCCAGGCCGTCTCTGCGATGGGCACCGCCGCGGTCCAGGCACTCATCGACGGCATCAACGGCACGCCTGCACCTCGTGACGAGTTCGTGTTCCGACCGGAACTGGTTGTGCGTTCGTCGACCGGCCCTGTTCCGTCGACTGACGGGGCCTAGCAGCCGTCCAGGTAGCGCTCCCGCTCCCAGCCGAGATCGGGATTGGCTCCAGCGGCCTCGATCTCAAGGCGCGCCATTGTGGCGTAATGGCTCTGCACGTCGGCACCGAAGGTCTCGAGCACCCACGCGGACTCCGCCCAGACGGCAGCGGCCTGCGCAAGCGACGTGGGCAGTGGCTCGGCGGCCGGGCTCACGGCAGGTGAGACCTTGGCTTGATGGGTGATGCCATCGAGTCCGGCGGCGATCGTCGCTGCCGCCGTGAGATACGGATTGGCGTCACTGCCCGGGATCCGATTCTCGATGCGAAGCGCCGTGTCTGACCCGACAACCCGCACCGCGCACGTGCGGTTGTCCTCGCCCCAGGTCAGATGCGTCGGTGCGAACGGGTCGGTCCCGAATCGGCGGTAGGAGTTGATGTTCGGGGCGTAGAGGAGGCACAACTCGGCTGCGTGCTGCAGCAGACCGGCGACGAACGCCTTGCCGACTTCGGAGAGGCCGGCCTCGCCGTAGCGATCGGCAAGCGGTGCGCCACCGCGTTGACCCCGCAGGGAGACGCTCAGGTGGCCGGCGACCCCGCCGTCGCCAGGCGCCGCCATGAAGGTGGCGGTGCAATCCTCGAGGGCGGCGATGTCGGTGATGGCATTCCGTGCCATCACGGCCCCGTCGCAGATCTGCATCGGGTCGCCTGGTCGCATCGTCACCTCGAAGTGGCCGGGCCCGGGGAGTCCGAAGGTGCCCTCGATGTCGATGCCCATGTCGGTGATGGCGCGCCGCATGCGGTGCAGGGTCGGCTCCAGCCGAGCCGACCGTGATGCGAGGTGATTGCCACCCAGGGCGGGTTCAGCCGCGACGAGGGTGAATCCCAGTTCCGATCCGAGGGTGGCCGTGTAGCTGGCCGCCTCGAGCCGACCGGCCTGTCGCCGCAGGATCGTGCGCGGCGCGATCGGCATCGGTGACCCATCGGAGCGCTCGAGGTCGCCCAGGACCCCGACGGTGCCGGGCTGCCACGGCATGCGGAAGAGCGTCGCCGGATCGACGCGCAGGAGCAGGCTGGGGTACCCCGACTCGGGGTCGGCGATGGGGTAGGCGGAGCTCACCTGGCCGGTGGCATCGGTGGCCAGCAGATAGGCCGGGACGGGCATCCCCGAGCCCAGGACCTCCGACATGAAGTAGGCGGCGGTGAGCCGGGCACCGACGAGTCGGCCCTGACTGTCAGCGAAGGCAACCATGATCGTGTCGACGGCCTTCTTCTCGATCTCGAACTCGAAATCGCCCATCGTGAGTCGGGCCATTGGTTCCTCCTCTTTCTGTGCGCCATTGAACCGCAGAGCCCTACTCGCTGACGGAGGCACTGGCAGACTCTGCCTATGCCCGCCCCCATCATCGGCCTGTCGTGCTACCTCGAGCCCGCCCGCTGGGGTGCGTGGGAACTGCCCGCGGCGCTGCTGCCGCAGTGGTACCTCGATCTGTTCGACGCGGCGGGGGCGACGGTTGTCCTTCTCCCGCCTGGTAGCGATGCTGCCGCTGTCGACCGGCTCGACGGGATCGCTCTGGTGGGTGGTGCTGACGTGGACGCGCGCCGCTACGGAGCCGAGCCGGATGAGACGGCGGACGTTCCGCGTACATCGCGTGATGAGTCCGAGCTCGCGCTGTATCGACGGGCGCGCGAGCTGGGCCTGCCCGTGCTGGGGATCTGCCGCGGGCTCCAGGTGATGGCGATCGCCCACGGTGGCACGCTCATCCAGAACCTGCCCGACGTCGACGGCACGATCGTGCATCGCGAGCGACCCGGGGCATTCGTCGAGCATGGTGCGACGTTCACCACCGGGTCGCTGGCCGCATCGATCTTCGGAACCGGGCCTGTCACGGTGAACTCGTCACATCATCAGGCGGTGGACTCCCCGGGTGACCTGGCGGTGACCGGTCGGGCGCCCGACGGCACCATCGAGACCTGCGAGGACCCCGCAGCTGACTTCTGCCTGGGCGTCCAGTGGCACCCCGAGCACCCCGATCGACGTGCCGTCGACGTGCCGATGGTGTCGGCCTTCGTCGCCGCCGCCATCCGGTACCGCGACCGTTAGTTCGGATCGGGGCTAGTCCTCGGTGCTGATGAAGACGTTCTTCGTCTCGGTGAACGCGTCGAGTGCATCCGGGCCGAGCTCGCGGCCGAGGCCCGAGCGCTTGAACCCGCCGAACGGCGTCCAGTAGCGCACGGACGAGTGCGAGTTGACCGACAGGTTGCCGGCGTCGATGCCGCGCGAGACGCGGATGGCCTTGCCGACATCGCGCGTCCAGATCGACCCGGACAGTCCGTACTCGGAGTCGTTCGCAAGCCGGATCGCGTCGGCTTCGTCGTCGAACGGGGTCACCGTGACGATCGGCCCGAAGATCTCCTCCTGGAAGGCGGCCGCGGTCGAAGACACGGGTGCGAGCACCGTCGGCGGGAACCAGAACCCCGGACCTTGAGGACACGTGCCGCGGAACGCGACGGGAGCATCATCGGGGACGTAGGTCGCGACGCTGTCGAACTGGGTACGGGAGATCAGCGGCCCCATCTCGGTGGCCTCCAGGGACGGATCGCCGACGACGACGCCCTTCACCGCAGTCTCGAACAGCTCCATGAACCGATCGAATGCAGAACGCTGGACGAGGATGCGGGAACGAGCGCAGCAGTCCTGGCCCGCATTGTCGAAGACGCCGTAGGGCGCCGTTGCCGCGGCCTTCTCGAGATCGGCATCGGCGAAGATGACGTTCGCGCTCTTGCCACCGAGCTCGAGGGTGACGCGCTTCATCTGCGGTGCTGCACCAGCCATGATGCGCTCGCCGACCGCGGTGCTGCCGGTGAAGACGACCTTGCGCACCAGGCGGTTCTCGACGAAGCGCTGGCCGACGACGGAGCCCTTGCCGGGGATGACGGTGAACACGTGCTCGGGAATCCCAGCCTCGAGCGCGAGCTCGCCGAGGCGGATCGCCGTCAGCGGCGTCAGCTCAGCAGGCTTGAGGACGACGGTGCATCCGGCCGCAAGAGCGGGGGCAAAGCCCCAGCCCGCGATGGGCATCGGGAAGTTCCACGGCACGATGACACCGACGACTCCGACCGGCTCCTTGAATGTCACGTCGAGTCCGCCCGCGACCGGAATCTGTCGGCCGAACAGCCGCTCCGGGGCACCGGCGTAGTAGGCGAGCACATTGGCGACGTTGTTCGCCTCCCACCGCGCATTGCCGATGGTGTGACCGGAGTTGGCCACCTCCAGCAATGCGAGTTCCTCGACGTGATCACGCACCTTGTCGGAGAACGCACGCAGGAGGTTGGCGCGATCCCCCGGCGCCAACGCCCGCCATGCCGGCCACGCCTCGTGCGCGCGCGCGATCGCAGCGTCAGTGCCCTCTTCGTCAGTGGAGGGGACGGTGGCGACGACCTTCTCGGTCGCGGGGTTGATGACGTCGTGCATGTCTGCTCCTGGGCCGGTGCGGATAGTGATGCGGATGTCGACGGGTGCGGGCTGTTACAGCCGTTCGAAGCTGCGGTACCGCTCCCAGTCGGTGACGGTACGCCCGTAGTCGGCCAGCTCGATGAGGGCCATGTTGCTGTAGTGATCCTGAACTTCCTGGCCGAAAGTGTCGCGGACCCACGTGGATCCCTGCCAGGCGTCGAGTGCCTCTCCCATCGTCGAGGGAACACGCTCGGAGTTGTCGCTGTATGCGTTGCCGACGAAGGCATCCTCGAGCGGCAGGTTCTTCTCGATACCGTCCAGGCCTGCGGCGACCATGCCCGCCACTGCGAGGTACGGGTTCACGTCGCCGCCGGGCAGCCGGTTCTCGAGCCGCAGTGACTGGCCGTGGCCGACGAGCCGGAACGCGCACGTGCGGTTGTCGCGTCCCCACCGAATCGCCGTGGGCGCGAAGGATCCCGGGACGTAGCGCTTGTACGAGTTGATCTGCGGAGCGAACATCAACGTCAGTTCGCGTGCGTGCGCCAACTGGCCGGCGATGAAGGCGCGACCGAGATCCGACAGCCCCTGCTCGGCGTCGTCGTGGTCTGCCATCACCATGCCGCCGTCATTGCCGCGGAAGGACAGGTGGATGTGGCACGAGTTGCCCTCACGCTGGTCGAACTTCGCCATGAAGGTGAGCGCCATTCCCTCCTGCGCGGAAATCTCCTTCGACCCGTTCTTGTAGATGACGTGGTTGTCGCAGGTGCGCAGGGCCTCCTGGTACTTGAAGGCGATCTCGTGCTGGCCGAGGTTGCACTCGCCCTTCGCACTCTCGACGACCATGCCGGCGCCCGCCATGGCGAGCCGGATGCGGCGAAGCAACGGCTCGACGCGTGCGGTGCCGAGCATGGAGTAGTCGACGTTGTACAGGTTGGCGGGCGTGAGGTCGCGGTAGCCCGACATCCACGCCTCCTCGTAGCTGTCCTGGAAGAGGATGAACTCGAGCTCGGTGCCCACGAAGGCGCCGTAGCCAGCCTCGCGCAGCCGATCGACCTGCTTGCGGAGGATCTGCCGCGGCGACGGGGCCACCGGATCGCCCTGCTCCGTCTCGAGATCGCAGAGGACACCGACGGTGCCGGGCTGCCATGGGTTGCGGTGCAGCGTGCTGAGGTCTGGCCGCATCACCATGTCGCCGTAACCGCTGTCCCACGACGACATCGCATAGCCGTCGACCGTGTTCATGTCGACGTCGACCGCCATCAGGTAGTTGCAGCCCTCGGTGTAGCCGGTCATGACCTCGTCGACGAAGTAGTCGGCGTCGATGCGCTTGCCCTGGAGCCGGCCCTGCATGTCGGTGATGGCGACGGCGACGGTGTCGATGGTGCCCTCGTCCACTTCCCGGCGAAGCATGTCGGGGGTGAGCGGCTGATGCCTGGCCATGAGGTCTCCTCGATGTGGACTACACGGCATTCAACCCCACCCGAGGGGGGTAGCGGTGGCCGATCCCCGGGTCGGGTCCGCGGGCTAGGCGAGCGCGGCCAGTTCGAGCGGGTCGCGCAGGATCCGACGGGCGTGCACCAGGGCGATCGCAAGGTAGGCGATGACGGCGAGTACGGCCCATGGAAGGGGGACGGCGAGGACGAGGACGGTCATCCCGACCGACCTGCTCAGGGTGCCGATCGCCGAGGCCACGGGTGCCGGCTGAGCGCGGAAGGAGTTGAAGTCCGTTGTCGCGGGCCGGCTTACCGATGGCACGAGACCGGCGGCAGCGGCCGCGATGGCGACCAGCACGAGTTGCGGAAGCAGGTCGACGGGGGGCGCTGCCCCGACAAGCGCGGCACTGAGGACGGCCACCATGGCGAGGAGGAAGGCCCAGATGGTCGTCGTGATGACGCGGGCGAACAGGAGCTGCCAGCGAGAGGCCTTGCCCAGCAGCCACACGGCCGCCCC
>CAJAKT010000005.1 GCA_903940375.1 uncultured bacterium
CCACGCGTGCCTGACCGCCATCGATGCCCGTGCGCAGGCCACCAAGCCGATCCGCGATCAGTCGATCCGCGATCAGTCGATCCGCGATGGTCAGCTCATCGGAGAGCGGCGCGTCGACGCCCTCGTCCACCTGGTGCTCCGCGACGCCGCGACCTCAGCACCAACTGCGATTCGCACCCACGTCGACGTCGTCATCGACCTGCCCACCCTGCTGGGTCTGGCAGAGGAGCCCGCGACCATCAGGGGCGGCGGGCCGGGCGGCCCGGTTCCGGTTGCGGCAGAGGTGATCCGCCAGCTCATCGCCACGGACGCGACCGCGACCATGCGGCGGCTGGTCTGCGACCCCCTCACCGGCCACCTGCTCGACCGTGGCCGCACCAGCTACCGGGTGCCCGATGCCCTGCGCGCCTACATCGAGGACCGCGACCGCACCTGCCGGTTCCCCGGCTGCCACCGTCGCGCCGGCCTGGCCCAGATCGACCATGCCATCCCCTGGAACGAGGGCGGCGAGACGAGCCGCGCCAACCTAGGTCCCCTGTGCACCCGTCACCATCAGCTCAAGACCCACGCCGGCTGGGTCATCACGACCAGCGCCGCCGATGGCTCCTGCCGCTGGCGCTCGCCAATGGGATTCGGCTACGAGCAGGCTGCACAACCCCTCCCGGGCACGCCCGACCACATCCGCGCCAGAATCCCCGACCCCGACCCATAGACGCATGTCAGGGGGCAGCCCTATGGTCAGCAGGTGCTCGAGGGGCACAAGTGACAGGACTGATTCGACGAGTCGGAAGTTACGAGGAGTCGGAGGCCAAGAGGAGAAAGGCGGTGCCGCTATGACCGGACGGGCGATCATCGTGCTCGCGGTCCTCGCTACCGCGTGCCTGGCCCTCGGCGCCCGTCTTCTCGATGCCCCGACCAAGCCGACCCTTGTCGTCGCCGTGCTCTGCCTGCTTGTCGGCACGGGGCTGGCCGCGATGGCCGTGGCGGGCGCCTGGCGTCCGGTCTCCCGCGCGTCCGAGACATCGGCCGACAACCACTAGGTCACCGCACTGCTCACCGGCCTGCCACTCACCCAGCCGACTACTCACCGGCCTGCCACTCACCCAGCCGGCTACTCGCCCTGGCCGGGCTCCGTCGCCGGACCCACATAGTCGGCCAGCCACTCGACCAGCGGGCGCATCCCCCGCCAGCCCGAACGCACCGTGGTCAATGCCTTCCGGGTGCCGAGGGCCGGGCTGAACGGGAGCTTCCGCGAGACCATCACCGCACGATTGCGCAGCAGCTCGATGCGCGGGTGATCAGCCTCGTACCCGCGCGGGCGCGTCTTGACCGGGCGCCCGTCGATCTCCCAGGTGCGGGCCATGCCCGCCAGGATGCGCTCGAGTTCGGCACCGGCCGGTCCCTCGACCGACTGCCGATAGCGCGCGATCTGCTGACCCTCAGACGCATACCAGCCGCCGGCGATCATCAGCCCCGATGCGGAGACCTGCACGTAATAGCCCATGCCGTCCTCGACCGCGACGAACCCACCCTGATGGTCCTTGAGCGGAGTCTTGTCCTTGCTGAACCGGGCATCGCGATACGGCCGATAGATGTGCGGCTCACCGAACTCGTCACGGAGTTCGTCCAGGAGCGCCACGAGCGGCTCGCGAACGTACGTCGTGTACTCGGCCTTGTGCTCGTTCCACCACACCTTGGTGTTGTTGTCCGCCAATGCCTCGTAGAAGTCGAACGCCTCCGCGGGAAAACCCTCGAACCGGGCTGCACTCGTTGCCATGGGGACATCCTGCCCGTCAGCGGAGCGTGACGTAACCGGGATCGAGCTCTGCGATCGAACGCACGCCGAGCAGCTGCATGGTCGTGCGGATCTCCTTCTCCAGGATGGCCACGGTCCGCCGTACGCCATCGGCTCCCCCGGCCATGAGGCCGTACAGGTACGCCCGGCCGACGAGTACACCGCGCGCACCGAACGCGCATGCGGCCACGATGTCTGCACCTGACGTGATGCCGCCGTCGATGTACACCTCGACCCGATCACCCACCGCCTCGACAACACCGGGCAGCAGTTCAAGGGGCACATTGCCCATGTCGATCTGACGGCCGCCGTGGTTGGAGAGCACGATGGCATCCGCACCGAGGTCGGCCGCGAGCCGGGCATCCTCGACGGACTGGATGCCCTTGAGGATGAGGCGGCCCGGCCAGATGCCTCGTAGCCAGGAGATGTGCTCGGGACCGATACTCGGATCGAAGACCTCGGTCAGCAGATCGCCCACCGTGCCACCCGTCGATGTCAGGCTGGCGAACTCCAATGGCGGTGTCGTCAGGACGTTCGCCCACCATCGTGGATAAAGAGCCATCTGCGCGATGGTCGCAGCGCGCAGCTGCGGCGGGATCGTGAGGCCATTGCGCACATCACGCAGCCGGATCCCCCCGACCGCGGTGTCGACGGTCAGGATGAGGGTGTCGTAGCCGCTTGCTTCGGCGCGCCTCACCAACGCCTCGGCAGCCATCCGGTCACGCCACACGTACAGCTGGAACCACCGACGCGTGTCCGGTGCCTCAGCAGCAAGGTCCTCAAGGGACGTGGTGCCGAGCGTCGACAGCGCGTAGGGAATCCCCGCATCACCTGCAGCACGAGCAACGGCAGGCTCGCCGACGTGATGCATCATGCGCGTGAACCCCGTCGGGGCGAAGGCGAACGGCAGGGCCGAGCGCTCCCCGAGCATCGTCACCGAAGGATCCACGTCGGAAACGTCGCGGAGCACGCGAGGTCGAAACTGCACTCGGGCAAACGCCTGGCGCGATCTGAGCAGGCTGGTCTCTGTTCCCGCCGCACCGTCAACGTAATCGAAGACCGCACGCGGCACGCGCCGACGGGCACGTGCACGCAGGTCACCGATGCTTGCGCAGCGCTCGAGCCGGGCCTGCGCTCGGGAGAGGGCAGGGTCGGGACGGCCGATGAGGGGGGCGAGCTCCTCCCATCGCGGCAGTCGCCTGTTCACCATGATCGGCTTCCCATCGACCCTCTGCTTCGCATCCCGCTGATGTGGTGACGACGATAGCCTTCGCGCATGAGTCAGGTCACGGAGCAGCAATCCGTCATCAAGGTCCGGACTGCCCTGGCACTGCTCGGGGCGCGCGGCGAGGTCCGCGCGCTGGATGACAGCGCCCGCACCGCCAAGGAAGCGGCGGATGCCCTCGGCATCGAGGTCGGGCAGATCGCCAGCTCGCTCATCTTCCTCGCCGATGGTGAACCCGTCCTCGTCATCGCCTCCGGCGGACATCGGGTCGACACGGTCCAACTGGCGATGATCCTCGAGGTCAACGACATCACCAAGGCAACCGCGGACGATGTCCGCAAGGCCACCGGGTTCGCGATCGGCGGCGTCGCACCCGTGGGCCATCCGCATCCGCTGCGCACCATCGTCGACATCGCGCTGTCGCGGTACGACGAGGTCTGGGCCGCTGGCGGCCACCCGCATTATGTGTTCCCCACCAGCTACGACGAGCTGCTGCGCATCACTGCGGGCGAGGCCGCCGAGGTCGGTGCCTAGCGACACGACCACTCCTGGGGCACACTGCAAGTCGAGGACAACGGGCCGGGGGGCCAGATGACAGACGACGTTCGGCTGGTCCGAGCGGTGTCCGCGGATATCGAGCGGGTCGCTGACTTATACGTCGCTGCCCAGCGCCAATCGGGCGTGATCGGTGCGCCCGGAGCGACGGATGATGACGTGACCAGACGCTGGGTGCGCAAGTGCCTCATCCATGACGAGTTCTGGATCGCCGAGCGAGGACGCAGGGAGCTCCTCGGCATCGTCGCACTGAGCACCGACCGGCTCGAGATCCTTGCCATCGATCCGGAACAGCGCGGTCAGGGCGTCGGGGCGCTCCTGCTCGAGCATGCCAAGGAACGGCGTCCACTGAGCTTGCTCGCTCGGATCTCCCGTGACGCCCCGGACACCATCGACTTCCTCACGGAACACGGCTTCGAGCCCGTGGACGGGGCGCCCAACGCGCACGGGCAGGCCTACGTCGACCTGCACTGGGCAACCAAGGACGCGTCGGCAGAAGAGGACGCGTCGGCAGAAGAGGCGACGGACGGCTACTCCCCCGCGTAGGCCCGCTTCAGCCCGTCGATGTCGAGCTTGCGCATCTGCATCATCGCCCCCCAGGCCCGCGGGGCCCCCTCGGGATCGTCACCCGACAGCAGGGCACCGAGGTCGGCGGGCAGCACCTGCCAGCTCACCCCGAAGCGGTCCTTGCACCAGCCGCACATGCTCTCCTCGCCACCATCGGATGTGAGCGCATCCCAGACGCGATCGATCTCGTCCTGGTCATCACAGAAGACCTGGAAGGACACGGCCTCGGAGTGCCTGAACTCCGGGCCGCCGTTCAGCGCGAGGAATGGCCGGCCGAGGATCTCGAAGTCGACGGTGAGCACGCTGCCCGGTGGACGCTGCCCGTCCTCGGGGTAGTGCGACACCGACACGATCCGGGAGTTCGGGAACACGGAGACGTAGAACTCAGCAGCGTCGTGTCCCTGACCGTCGAACCACAGGCAGGTCGTGATGCCGTTCATCGGCTGGTCCTTCCGTACTCACGGTCCACATGCGCAACGCTCACGTGGTATTCCTCATAGAAGTCGGCAATGCCACGGCTCTGGGCCTCGAGGTGCTCCGGGTGCTGGCGCCAGGCCAGCACCGACTCCTCGTCGGAGAAGTACGCGACCGTGATCCCCTGCCGCGTGACCGGGTCTCGGACGCTGACCATCTCGAGGAATCCGGGCTGCTGGCGGGCGAGCACCTCCATCCGCTCAGCCATGGCCTCGTACTCGTGGGCATGGTGCTCGGTCCGGCGGGAGGTGAAGACGACGGCGATGGTCACGGGGGCAACCCTAGACTCGGACCCATGAGCGTCAGGGTCTACACCGGACCGCACTCCGATCGTGGTGGCGGCGCATCCGGGTGGATCACCTACCTGCCATGGGCATTTGCCGCCGCAACGATCCTCGGCCAGATCGTGTGGGTGCTGATGGGCGACGGCGGCCGCACCATCCTCAGCATCCTCACGGTGGTGACCTTCTTCCTCGCCAGCGCCAGCCATGCCTTCCTCGCCCGCGGTGCCGGCTGGGCATTCGCCTACCTCGGCATCTCGCTCGGCTTCGGCTGGGCCATTGAGCTGCTGGGCCTGACCACGTCCTTCCCCTTCGGGGACTACGTCTACTCACCCGAACTAGGCATCACGGTCTTCGGCGTCCCCCTCGTCATCCCGATGGCCTGGTCGATGATGGCCTACCCCTGTCTGCTCGCCGCCCAGCGACTTTCGGCCACCGGCCTCGGCACCGCCCTGATCGGCGGCTGGGTGCTGGCGGCGTGGGACCTGTTCCTCGACCCCCAGATGGTCGGCGAGGGCTTCTGGAGCTGGCCGCAGGCCAGTTGGGAGCTGCCCGGCATCAGCGGCATTCCCTTCCAGAACTTCCTGGGCTGGCTGCTCAGTGCGATCGTGCTCATGTGGCTGCTCGACCGGCTACCGCGCAAGAACGCGGCCGACGCCGTCCCGACCACGCTCCTGACCTGGGTGTTCGCATCCAGTGTCTTCGCCAACCTCGTCTTCTTCGGCCGGCCCGGGGTGGCCCTGTGGGGCGGCGTCTGCATGGGCGCGGTGGTGATCCCCTACCTGTGGCGCATGTGGAGTCAGCCGCAGTGGTGAACAGGCCCATACCGACACGGGTGCCCGCGCAGCCGGGCCGGGCCGTCGTCGTCGCCGGCACGGCCGCAGCATGCGCGATCGCCCTGCACACCGCAGTGAACCTGCGATTCCTGCGCACCCCCTCCCCTAGCGCACCTGACGTCGACGAACCCGTGACGGTGCTCATCCCGGCGCGCGACGAAGCCGCACATGCCGAGACGACCGTGCGCTCAGTGCTGGCCCAGGAAGGCGTGCCGTCCCTCACCGTGATCGTGCTCGACGACGGATCAAGCGACGGCACCGCCGAGATCCTGGACCGGCTTGCCCTCGAGGACACCCGCCTGTCCGTCGTGCACGCACCCGACGTGCCCCCGCCCGCCGGGTGGCTCGGCAAGCCCTGGGCCTGTGCTCGGCTCGCTGAGCTGGCCCCAGGATCCGTGCTCGTCTTCGTCGATGCCGACGTCGCGTTGCGCCCGCATGCCATCCGGTCGGCCGTCGAGATGATGAGGCAGCATGGCTTCGACCTGCTGGCTCCCTACCCTTTCCAGGAGTCGACCGGCTGGCTCGAGCGGCTCGTGCAGCCGCTCGTCACCTGGTCCTGGGCCGCGATGGTTCCGCTGCGATGGGCCGAGTCCTCCACTCGACCATCACTGTCCGCCGCCAACGGACAGTTCATCGCCATCGATGCCGACGCCTACCGTGCGGTCGACGGCCATCGCGCCGTCCGCGCAGACGTCATCGAGGACGTGGCCCTGATGCGCGCAGTGAAGTCGAGCGGGCGGCTGACGGCCACCGTCGACGGCTCGACGATCGCCAGCTGTCGGATGTACGACGGTTCCACAGCTGTTGTCGACGGCTATGCGAAGTCGCTGTGGTCGGCATTCAACGGACCCGTCGGCTCTGTTGCCGTCAACGCATTGCTGCTCGGCATCTACGTGGCACCAGCAGTGGCCGCCATCACCGCACGGGATACGCGCACCCGGCGCATCGGCCTGCTCGGCTACGCGGCGGGCGCGGCAAGCCGGGGCCTCGTCGCGCGCCGAACCGGTGAGAGGACGTTGCCCGACGCTCTGCTGCAGCCCGCGTCGATCGTCGCCTTCACCGCGCTGAACGTCATCTCGTGGCAGCGCCACCTCCGTGGGTCCAACACCTGGAAGGGCCGGGCGGTGATCACCACATGAGCACGGTGGTCGTCATCGGTTCAGGCGTTGGCGGGCTAGCCGCCGCAGCCCGGCTCGCAGTCCGCGGTCATCACGTGACCCTGCTCGAGCAGTCGGCCACCTTCGGCGGGAAACTCGCGCGCTACGAACGCGACGGGCACGTCTTCGACACCGGGCCGAGCCTGTTCACCCTGCCAGCGGTCTACCGCGACCTGTTCCTCAAGACCGGAGGCGCCCTTGAGGACAGCGTCGATCTGCAGCCCGTGGAGCCGGCCTTCGGCTACCACTTCGCTGACGGCACCTCCGTCGTCGTCCCAGGTGTCGACCCGGCGAAAGCCGCGATGGCATTCGGTGCGGCCCTGGGTGGCACGGCCGATGCCGACTGGCGACGTCTCATCGCCCGCGGCGGGAAGATGTGGCGCATCACCCGCGAGCC
>CAJAKT010000006.1 GCA_903940375.1 uncultured bacterium
GGCCCTGAGACGCGTACAGCTCGAGCTTGGCGCGTGAGTCGGCGATATCGAGATTGCGCATCGTCAGCTGCCCGATGCGATCAACAGGTCCGAACGCGGCATCCTCCGTGCGCTCCATCGACAGCTTGTCAGGGTGGTAGCTGAAGCCCGGACCGCGCGTGTCGATGATCGAGTAGTCGTCACCGCGACGCAGCCGCAGTGTGACCTCGCCCGTGACGGCAGAGGCAACCCACCTCTGGAGCGACTCGCGCAGCATCAGCGCCTGCGGGTCGAGCCAGCGACCCTCATACAGGAGCCGGCCGAGCCGGCGGCCTTCCGCGTGGTAGTTCGCGATGGTGTCCTCGTTGTGGATCGCACTGAGCAGTCGCTCATATGCAATGAACAGCAGCGCCATGCCAGGGGCCTCGTAGATGCCACGGCTCTTGGCCTCGATGATCCGGTTCTCGATCTGATCGGCCATGCCCAGCCCGTGGCGACCGCCAACGGTGTTGGCCTCATGCACGAGGTCGACGGGGCTGAGGAACTCACGCCCGTTGATCGTCGCCGGACGGCCCTGGCGGTAGCCGATCGTGACGTCCTCCGTGTCGATGACGACGGACGGATCCCAGAAGCGCACGCCCATGATCGGCTCGACCGATTCGAGGGAGGTATCCAGGTGCTCGAGTGTCTTCGCCTCGTGCGTGGCACCCCAGATATTGGCGTCGGTGGAATACGCCTTCTCGACACTGTCGCGGTAGGGGAGGTCGTGGGCCACCAGCCACTCCGACATCTCCTTGCGGCCGCCGAGCTCCTCGACGAAGTCGGCGTCGAGCCACGGCTTGTAGATTCGCAGGCTCGGATTGGCCAGCAGGCCGTAACGGTAGAACCGCTCGATGTCGTTGCCCTTGAACGTGGAACCGTCACCCCAGATGACACGTTGTCGTCATGCATCGCGCGCACGAGCAGAGTGCCCGTCACGGCGCGACCCAGGGGAGTGGTGTTGAAGTACTGACGACCGCCGGACCGGATGTGGAAGGCGCCGCAGGCAAGGGCGGCGAGGCCCTCGTCGACAAGGGCGGCCTTGCAGTCGATCAGACGCGATAGCTCGGCTCCGTACTGCAGGGCGCGGCCCGGGACCGAGTCGATATCCGGCTCGTCGTACTGCCCGATGTCAGCGGTGTACGTGCAGGGGATTGCCCCCTTGTCGCGCATCCACGCCACCGCAACGGACGTATCGAGGCCGCCGGAGAAGGCGATGCCCACTCGTTCGCCGATGGGCAGGGACGTCAGGACTTTGGACACGGCTCATAATCTATGGCCACGGCGCATGCGGCGTCTCAGTGCCCTGCGTCAGCCAGTCCAGGTCGACGCGGGCCAGCGTGATCGACTGCCGCAGGTCGAAGCGGCCCGTCTCGAAGAGCACCAGGATGGTGTGATCCGAGAGCACGCCGATCTGGGAATAGCCCGCGGCGCCCTCGTAGATCAGCCGGGCCACCGGCCACGTCGCGCCCTCGTCGTAGCTCATGCGCAGGGTCATCTCCCCGCGGTATGGCGCGCCCGGATTGCTGAACAGCATGCGCGATCGATCGCCATCGCCCGCGCCGGTGAATCGCATCAGCGATGCCTGCGTACCGGCGTCCACCAGATGTGCATCCGGTGCACTCGGTGGCCACGTGAGACCGCCATCAGCACTGCACGAGACCAGTCGGGGCTCGCCGCGCGCATTGCGCAGATTCGCGCACAGGCTGCCGTCAACGGTCGCGATCACGGTCGGTTCCTCGCCTGCGCCCATCGATCCGCCCAGCTGCCAGGTTGACCCATGGTCGTCACTGAACAGCACGCGCGGATCACCCTGATCCGTGGGAATCACCAGCCGCCCGGTCGGCAGGACGATGCCGTTGCCCGGACCGTTGTGGCACCACGTGCCGCTGGGGATGGCCAGTTCCTGCGAGAGATCGCGCGCGGCACTCCACGTAACCCCGTTGTCCGCACTACTGGTCACGTAGAGGGTCGAGTAATCCGTGCAGTAGGCGAGCCAGACCGTGTCCGTGCTCGCATCGAAAACGGGGGAGGGGCTGTGAACGGTCTGGGTACCGGCATCCGCGACCACCGCGATCGGGCCGAAGGTGCGCGCCGCATCAACACTGCGTCGTAGGACGATGTCGATGTCCAGGAGATCACTCATCGCCTCCTGCCGCGACTCGGCGAAGGCAAGGACGGTGTCGTCGGGAAGGACGAGCAGAGCCGGGATCCGGTACGAACGGCCGGGTTGATCGCCGGGGGAGAAGAGGGCGGTGTGCTGCACGCCCGCCGTCCATTGGGGAGACCAGAGTGTGGCTATGACGCC
>CAJAKT010000007.1 GCA_903940375.1 uncultured bacterium
CCGGGCGCGCGCCCCAGCCCAAGGTCGATCCGGCCTGGATGCAACGTGGCGAGCGTGCCGAACTGCTCGGCAATCACCAGCGGCGCATGGTTGGGCAGCATCACCCCACCGGACCCGAGGCGGATGGTCGTCGTGTGCGCCGCGACGTGCGCGATGAGCACGGCAGTCGCGGATGACGCGATCGAGCTCATGTTGTGATGCTCGGCGTACCAGACACGCGAGTAGCCCAGAGCCTCCGCGCGCTGCGCCATGCGCACGGAGCCGGCAAGGCTGTCGGCCACGGTCTCGTCACGGCCGACGATGGCAAGGTCGAGCACGGACAACGGGAAGGTGGGCACAGCCGAAGATTACGCGGTCCAATAGATGGGATTTACACGCTCGGCTCGGCGTCGCAGCACCTCTGCGGAGTCGGTCGCCGGGTGTGATGCTTCACGACTTGGTTGACCCGTGTCTCACGTCTTCGTTAACCCTTGGGGATGCCCAAGAACAGGGTCATCGTCGAGGCGTCAAGCCCTGACTAGGCGTCGGCTGTCTCATGCGATCGGGCAGGTCGGCGGCGGTAACCCACGAACACGATCGTGGATAGCAGGGCGACGGCCGCTCCCAGCGCGCCGTTCACGTGGAGCCCGTCAGCCATCGCCGACTTCTCGAGGTCGCTGATCGACGCCGTCTCCGTGACCGGGTAGCTGTACGTCGAGATGTAGTCAGGGTTCTGTGTCGCCATCTGGAGGTCCTCAATCGCCTGAGAGATCTGCTCGGTCGACAGGCCGGCGCCTTCGAGGTTGCGGGTCATGGATGCCTCGACCGTGCCGAAGACGATCGAACTCATGAGGATGAAACCGAGTGCGACCCCGATCGACGAAGCGGAACTGCGGAAGGCAGCAGTGTTGCCCGACTCGCTCTTCGGAGCAGTACCCATGACGGCATTGGTCAGGACGACCGCGGTACCCATAGAGGCAAGGCTGAAGACGGCGATGCTGGCCACAGGTACCCACAAGGGGGAGTCGTACTGCACGAGCAGCAGCGTGAGCATGCTCGCCGAGAGCGCCAGCAGCATGATCGTGCCTGCCTGATGTACCCCGTATCGGCGCATCAGCCCTCCGCCGACGACCTTCGCGCCAACCAGCCCGAGCAGCTGCGCCGGAATCATCGCCATGGCCGTCTGGAGAACACTGAGCCCGAAAATGTACTGGAACGCGAGCGTCATGTAGTACCACGTGTTCGCGAAGGGGATGAGCAGCACGACGATCAGCAGCAGCGCCGTTGCGCCGTTCTGCAGCGGCTTGATCGATAGTGACGGTGACGACATGCGTCGGTACACCACCACGAGAACAACGGCCGAGACGACGCCACCTGCAAAGGTCATCATGGTGCGCGCCGAGAGCCCGCCGTCCGAGAAGTGGCTGAGGAACTGCACGGCAGCCACCACCGTCAGGCCGGCAAGAATCGGCGTCCACAGTTCGCCCGTCTCGCCAGTGCCCTTCGAGGCGGGGAGCAAGGTCATGATCGCGACGAGGCAGACGATCCCGGCGGCCACCCAGATGAGCGGCACCAGTCGCCAACTGTGATCGCGGATGATGGCCCCGGTGACCACCGGCAGGAACAAGTAGACGATCGGGCCGACCATTCCGAAGGTCGCGAATGCCGAGGCCCGCTCCCCCTCGCCTTCGATCCGCGAGCCCAGCAGCCCCAGTGCGGTGATCGACATCACCGTGGCACCGATGCCCTCGAGCAGCAGGCCGACCGAGAGCAGCATCTCGCCGTTTGCGACGGCGATCGCGAGGCTGCCCACAACGAAGAACGCCACCGCGATCCTGAGGATCTTGCGCTGGCCCAGCCGGTCACCGAGGAGCCCGGCGACGAACACCACGAGAATGGCGGCGATGCTGGGGATCGCCAGCGCCGTGCTCACCTGGTCGTTGGTGAGGTTCAGATCGGCCAGCATCGGCGTCAGAATGTAGTTGAAGCTCGCGGTGACGCTCATGCTCACGCCCGCCACCACGCACACGCCCAGAACCAGTCGACGCCCGTCGGTTGTTGGCCGCAAGGCTAGGGACGTCACTCTGCGGAGCGTATAGGTCGGGCCCCGGGCACCGGATGACAGCCGTCGAGGGGCCTGCTACGGCCCGAAGCGGACCGTCGTGCCGAGGCTCGTTGTGCCGCCGAATCCGTTCACTCCCGTGAGCACGTAGCGGTAGCACCCCGAACCCACGCCGCTCTTCGCGATCGGAGCAGGACCAGTGATGGTGGTGGCCGAGCCGGGTGCGAACGCATCGCAGACCCCGGCAGTGACCGTGCTCTGCGTGCGCACCAGCGTGCTGCTCGCCAGACCCGACTGCGCATCGGAGAAGTTCGTGAGTGCCGAGATCGCGAAGGGGATCGTCGGGCAGCACGAATCGGCACTGGGCACGGCGGTCACTCGACGCGTGAACGGCGGGGTCGGCGCGGGGGGACCACGAGTTCGGGCATTGCGCGCAGCATGAATTGCTCGAAGTGCGGGACGGTGAACCCTGCGTATCCGTGTTCGGGCGTATACAGCAGGCCCATGGCGATGAGTTCCGCGCGGGTGGGGCCGACCTGCGGCGAGGTGCGTCCGAGGACCTCGGCGACGTCGGATGCTTTCTGAGGGGCGCTGCCCAGACTTGCCATGGCTCGCAGGTAGGCGCGCTGCATCTCGGTGGTGCGGTCCAGCCGGACTCGGAAGAAGGACGAGTCGAGCTTGGATTGGTAGACGTCCTCGGCGTCGAGCATGTCTTGCCGCGTGATTCGATCCCCCGTGGCCAGCGGCCACACCGCGTAGCCCAGTTCCTGGATGAAGTAGGGGTAGCCGCCGGTGATGCTCAGGGCAAGGTCGAGCGCTGCGGGCTCGAATACGGCGCCCTCCGCCTCCGCGGGTCCGGCGAAGGCTTTGGCTGCATCCTCTGCACTCAGGTAGCCGATGGCCGGGAACTTGAACAGGCGCTCCGCGTAGGACTTGGCGTCGCCGGCCAGTTCGGCGATCTGAGGCAGCCCCGCCCCGACCATCGTGATGGGAAGCTTGCGCTGGACGACGCGGTGAAGTCCGCCGATGAGCGCCTCCAGTTGGCCCTGCCCCAGGAACTGCACCTCATCTAGGAGCAGCACCACGCCACGGCCGATACTCGATGCGGCCTCTCCCAGCGCGATGAAGACGTCACTGAGATCCAGGGAGAGGTCACCGTGGTCGCCGAACCCCTCCGCAGCAGCCACGTCAATGCCCGCAACGACTGTCCCGCTCGGATCGACGCCGATGCTGAATGACTTCAGGACGGCAGCCGCCTGCCGGAATGTGTCCCCCCAGCGAGCGCGCGGCGATAGTTCGAAGAGGGCAGTCCGCAGTCTCGCGGCGAACTCGCGGCGGAACTGAGGATCGTCGTGCTTGCTCACCTCGATCTCCACCACGACCCACCCGGCGGCCAGCGCTTTCGACCGGAACTGGCCGAGCAGGACGGTCTTTCCGACGCCACGCAGGCCCGTAATGATCATCGACTGCTCAGTCCTGCCACTGGCCAGTCTCCGCAAGAGAAGGTCAAAGGACGCAAGCTGATCATCGCGCCCGACGATCACCTCAGGCTCTGCCCCAGCGTTCGGCGTGTAGGGGTTGCGCACCGGATCCATTCCCGCATTTTACTGTCTTTACCCTACTTTCGCTAAAAGCAATAAAGTTTACAAAAAGACCTAAACCTGGCGTCGTGCGGCTCGGATTCACGCACTGGGCCTATAGATGCCTCACCGATAATGGGCGACCCGTCAAAGCATCAGAACCGGAGCAGAGATGCCGGCTCGCCTCACCCGCGCCAGGGACTGCTTCATCAGGGTTGCGCCCCTTGGCGCGTGGGACGATGCGGGTTCGGCTGCACGAGGGGGAGCGGATGCCTGAGTACAAGGTGGGCGATGTCGTGAACGGACATCGCTTCAACGGACACGAGTGGGTTCCGATCAGTCCGGACGAGACGACCGCGTCCTCATCAAATCCACCGCCCCCACCTCCGCCATCGGCGTCAGTGGGCACGAGTGCGCCCGCACCTCAGGGGATCGTCGCGGGCACACCAGGAACCGGCCAGTACACCGGGCTCACATGGGATGGGAAGCGCTGGGTAGGCCAGACCACGGTTCAGGGCACCCAGAACGGGAAGGGAACCGCCAGCCTCGTCATCGGAATCATCGCGATCCTCCTGTGCGGCGGCGGCGTCATCCTTCCCATCCTGGCCATCACCTTCGGCTGGACTGGGATGAAGCGGGCCAAGACAGGTCTCGCGACCAACGGTGGAGTCGCGAAAGCTGGATTCATCCTCGGAATCATCGCGGCGGCCATCTCAGCAGTCCTCGGCGTGTTTGTCCTCATCGGCACGTTGACGCAGCCAACCACCACGACCGGGCAAACCAGCAGTTTCGATTCACAGACCGCGGACACGAGTTGGATTCCCACGGGATACACCCAGTGGGATGACAACGTCGCGTGGAAGTGGGCCGATAACTCGACCTTCGAGTGCGCGTCCTACGACGATGCCTGCAACGCCGTCGATCTCGTGTCGCACTACGGGTGTCCGAATGGCATCTTCGTGGAACTCGCTGCCATCGATGACTCCGGAGTTGTCCGGGACAAGGGAAACGAGATCACCGCCGCCGTCCCGGTGGGAGTCCAGGCCCGCGCAGTCGTGGGATTGCCTGGGGAGTTCAGCCAGAGTCAAGTCAGTCAGATCTCATGTATGGGCTCCTAACCTGACAGCGTTGGGATAAGCAATCGAGCTGACGTCCGCTCACAGCGCCTAAGGTCAGCCGCGTCACCCCTGACCTGGTCCAGCGCCCGGACAGGACGACGTGGCGCATCGGCTCCGGCCGCCGGGCCGATGACGCAGAAGACGACGTCACCGCATCTCCGATGGCTGGCGTGCTTTGCGCTGCCCGCATCCGGGCCCGGGATTGGCTGATCCATCAGATGCGGCTCGAGGCCGCCGGATCCGACTGTGATCGCGTGCGGTGCCATCAGAGCGATCGTGAGACACACGCTTCTTCAGATGGGCAGCGTGCGCGCCGCGAGAACTGCCTCGTTCCAGACCAATGTCCGTCCTCTGGACCTACGGATGCCATGTATGCCAGATGTCATGGGGCTAGCCCGGATCTTGACGCGTTGGACACGACGGCATACCGGCGAAAGTCATTGCGTCACAACACTTTTCCGATGTGGGTCGCCGGGGGCTCGAACCCCGAACCTACG
>CAJAKT010000008.1 GCA_903940375.1 uncultured bacterium
CGTGATGTAGAGAACGAGGATGGCGATGCGACGTACAGGACAGCGGCCGCCAGGTCCTCTGGGGTGACCATCCCGCTCATCACCCGAATCGCGTTCGGCACCAAGATCGTCGACGCACTCATCGCCCTAGTCATGCTCGGCCTCGGCGGACACCGACCCCAACTACCCGGCCGTCACCCGCATGGCCCACGGGTATGCCAGGAGGGTCCGGGAAACGCCCCCAAGCTCAAGATCGACGGGGTCAGGACGATTCGCGCGTCAGTAGACGATGCCGAAGACCGACGTGCCGCAGCCCTGGCAGACTTCCTCGCCGACAGCGAACTCGGGGGCCACCAGCGCACCGCAGTAGCGGCACACGACCAAGGTGGGCGCCTTGGCTGAAGCCGCTGCGTCAACTGCCCGCCGCAGGTCCGCGAGAAACCCATCGACTTCGGCCGACGGCGCATCGCGACGTGGGGTGGTCAGGACACCCGTCTCGTCCGTCACGGACCACAGCAGAGGCCAGACTCCCTGCCACTCCCCCACCGCAACGCCGACGATCACATCCGGATCCGGGTCGTCGGTAACGAGGATCGCGACGGACGGACCGGCGCGGCCGACGAACAGGGTCCCCGAGCGCTCCATCTCCCGCTCTGGGATCCGCTCGGAAACCTGCCAGGGCCCGCCGATCGACTCCAGCAGCTCGCGCGGACCCAAGCGCAGCCGCTGCGACAGTTGCGTCGTATCCGACTCGTCGATCCACATGCCGCCATCGTGTCACGCCGCTGCGGCCAACGGTGCCGGCCGATCGGGCGCGCGTTCGCGCCGACGGAACTGCTTGAGTAGTGCCGTGTCCACCCACGTGCCCCTGATCGGGCTGATCGCGTCCGAAGGCCCGTTCGACCTCATCTCGGGCATCCCCGTCCACCCGCTGGTGGTCCACGCGGCTGTCGTGCTCCTCCCTCTGGCCGCCCTCGCGCTGATCGCGGTCTTCCTGGCCCCACGCTGGCGTAGCACCTTCGGCTGGCTCGTGCTGGCTGGCCTCTTCGTCGGCGCCGGAGCCGCGTTCGTCGCCAAGGAGTCCGGCGAGGCGCTCGCTGCACGCGTCGGGCTCCCCCAGGAGCATGCGAGCTGGGGTGATCGGCTGCCGATCGTCGCCATCCTGCTGCTCGTCGTTGCCGCGATCTGGCTCTGGCCGCAGCGGGGATCACAGGGGCGCGGGCCGGCGTCAACGTCGACCATGACAACGGTGCTCGGGATCATCGCGATCGTGCTCGCCGTAGCCGTCATCGGGCTGACCATCCTCGTCGGGCACTCAGGTGCCGAGGCCGTGTGGCAGGGCCGCCTGTCCACCAGTGCCCCAACGCGCCCCGGTCCCATCGGCACGACGGGCGTGACCGCCGAGCAGGTTCGGGTCCACGACACGGCCGCCGACTGCTGGGCCATCGTCGGCACCGGCGTATACGACCTCACCACCTGGATCAGCGAGCACCCCGGCGGGAGCGAGCCGATCGAGGGCATGTGCGGTGTCGATGCCACCGCGGCCTTCGATGCGGAGCACGGGGGTCGCGACCTCCCGACGACCGTGCTGCAGGGGTATGCCGTGACGGTTTCCCCTTAGTGCGCCTTTCGATACCCCTGGGGGTACGATTGAGCCGTGTCCGAGCAGCCGAGTCACGACGACCTCGATGAGCACACCCGCATCCACGATCGCCGCTACAAGATCTTCGCGGCAGCGCTGGCTGCCACCGTCCTGTTCTTCGCCGCCATCTCCATCACCGTCGTCGTCCTGTCTGCCTAGCCTCCCCCCGCCTGGCGGCCCGTTTCCCTCGTGCGGCGGCCCGAAATCCGGCCAGGGGGACCCCACGTTTGCTGTTTGGCCCCCCATACGGGACACTCATCGTGGGTACGGAGATTCCAGCACCACAGAACGTGGACATGCACAGGAATCTGCTGACCAC
>CAJAKT010000009.1 GCA_903940375.1 uncultured bacterium
AACCTCGGGCTCAGCTGCTCGACGATGATGGATGACAACATCGGCCAGCAGATCTACCTCGGCCTGGCGGGCAGCGTCTGGAACTGCCCCGGCTACGAGTACATCGACGCGGAGACGGCCATCCCGACGGGACACGACCGCTGCCGAGTGATCCGTCCGTAATCCTGCGCGAGGCTCAGCCAGTGCCGTGGCGACGAAGCGCGACGGGGCCAGCCTCTCAAGTCGTTCCCGTTGTTGCCACGCGAAAGACTTGTATCGTGTATCGCATCACGATACACTTGACTCGTGATCGTGGGCTTCCGGCACAAGGGATTGCAGGCGCTGTACGAACGCGACTCCATCAAAGGGGTGCAGGCTGCCCACGCGCCGAAGTCGCGGCGCATTCTGTCTGCGCTCGACGTCGCCCAGGGGCCGCGGGATCTGGACATCCCGGGTTTCCGGATCCACCCATTGTCCGGCCGGCTCGTCGATCGCTGGTCAGTGTGGGTGAACGGCAACTGGCGCGTCACCTTTCGATTCATCGATGGTGACGTTGAGCTCGTCGACTATCAGGACTACCACTGAGGAGTGTGGACAACATGAAGAACCCCGTGCACCCGGGCGCCATCCTGCGGGAAGACGTCCTTGGCGAACTCGGAGTCTCGGTTTCCGATGCTGCTGAGAGTCTTGGTGTCTCCCGTGTGACGTTGAGCCGAGTGATCAACGAGCACGCTCGGATCTCGCCTAACCTCGCCCTGCGCCTGGAGGCCGCTGGAGTCAGCACTGCGCGAACGTGGCTCGCCATGCAGGCCGCGTGCGACTTGGCCGAGGAGCGCGCCGCAGGCATGCCCAAGGTTCGCAAGCTCGGCACCGTCGCCTAGGAGGCTGCTGAAGCGAAGACGGCCATCCCGACAGGACACGACCGCTGCCGCGTGCTTCGTCCGTAATCGCCCATTCGTTGTTGCCGCGTCCGTCTCGCATCCCCATCCGGCAGGATGGCGGCCATGGTGAACCTGCTCTCACGGCGATCATTCCTCGCAGCCTCGGCCGGAGCGGCTGCTCTGGCGGTGATCCCGCAGCGGGCGAGCGCCCAGGGCCTTGGCGACATCGTGCGGGTGGCGATCCACCCCGGCCTGGGAGTCGCTCGGGTTGGCAACAGCCGGGACGCCTTCTACTTCGGGCCGGAGATCCCCGGCGGGATTCCTGAGGGTCCCTATAAGGACGCCGACGGAGCGATGGCCAAGCAGGCAGCCCGCTTCCGTGTCTACGGCTACGACCGCGATGGTCGAGTGGTGCGTGAGCTCACGGCAGACGAGGCCGAGATCACCTGGACGGTGCGAGTCGGCAACGCCAAGGCGGCCTGGTACGGGGCGGATGAACCCCTTGACCTGCCCTCGGCCGCGCCTGTCCCCCAGCGCAATCCTGAGGTCGAGGACCGACGAGCCCTCGCGGTGCTGTCGCGCACGCGCACGCTCAGCGGTGCCGGCTCACCTGCCCAGGCCCTGAACGGGGGAACCTTCGGCGGCACGCCCGTGAACTTCGGCGAGGTTCTCACCGACGGCAAGGGGCGATTGGTGGTGCTGCCGGGCTCCGGTGCGGCCATCTCGGCGCCGGGGGCGCCGGCCCTGAGCGGTTTCGCCGACAACGATGGCTGGACCGACAACACCTGCGATGGGCCGATCCACGCGCGCGTGCGCATTGGTGACCAGGTGTTCGATGCGGAGCCGGCACGAGTGCTCTGCGGGGGCCCGAACTACGGCCCGGGCATCGGCGCGGGATTGGTCACCGTCTATGACGATGTCGTCAATGCGTTGGTGTTCGCCGGACGGCGACGCATGCCACGCACCCAGTACCACCGCGATATTGCGCCGATCTTCGCCCGCATCTCCGATACGCAATGGGTGAACTCGGGCTTTGCCACGCG
>CAJAKT010000010.1 GCA_903940375.1 uncultured bacterium
CTCGTCGCAGGCTGCAGGCCGTCAAGGACGATCGACGTCGCCTGCGTCTCGAGACTCACGTCACCGCCATAGTTGACGGAATACCCGGTGATCGGGGTGCCCCCGTCACTCTCCGGCTCACGCCACGTCAACGCGATGCTCGACTTCGTCGTCGACACCACTGTCGGGTCGCGTGGCGCGGTCGGCACATCAGGTGCCGGCGTCGGATCCGTCGACGTCCGTGCCGTGAATGTGACAGCCTCCCCCGGACCAACAGAGTTGATGGCCCGAAGCACGAACGTGTGCTCGGTGTCCGCTGCGTATCCACCGAAGAAGACGAACGGCGACATCACCTGTGCAACCCGACCCGATTCATCGGTGACCTCATAGCCCACCACCGCAGCACCGCCATCCTTGGCCGGCGGTCGCCACGTCAGCCCGATGAAATCGGTCGAGCGCGACAACACCGCAACACTCTCCGGCGCATCCGGCTTGACTGGCTCGGGAGCCGGCTTGGCCGTGGTCTCGCCGACAGCAGTTGCGGCCGGAGACGCCCCCTCCTTGTTGAGTGCCTTCACGGCCACCGTGTAGCGAGTCCCGGGCTCCAAACCCACCAGAGTCATCGTCATTTCATCCGCCGTCAGCATGGCCGAGCGCTTCGTCTCGTCGCCAACCCTTGACCACTCGACCAGGTAGTACGTGAGCGGCTTGCCCCCATCGCTGCTCGGTGGCTGCCAGACAACTGCCATTTCGTTGTGCGTGACAGCCCGAATCTCGAGCCCCAAGGGCTTCGACGGCGCCGTGTCCGGTCGAACCACCGGCTTCAGCGGCGTGCGCAAGGACCCAGCGGCAGGAGTTGAGACGAGGCCGGCCTGATTCTTCGCGGTTACGACAACCTTGTAGAGGGTTCCCGGCAGTGGCGCAATCTTCCACACGACGCTCGACACCGTGCCTTCATAGGTCTCCGAGTGAGCCACTCCGCTCCCGTCGGTCCAGCTGATCCGCGAGGCGTAGCCGGTGATCGGAACACGACCACTGTCTGCTGGTGGCTGCCAGTCCGTACCGATCTCCTTGAGGCCGTTCAGGAGCATGACCTTCACCGCGCGCGGAGGTGTCGGTGCATAGGGTGCCGCTGCGGTCATGAAACTAATGCTGCGGGCATCGCCGGGACCGATCTCGTTCTTCGCCCCGACGGTGCAGTCGTACCGCAGGTCCGATGTCAGCCCAGTGAGTGCCACCGAGGTTCCTTTGACCTCCATGGGCGCGGCACTGCCGCATTTCACGAGATAGTTCTGAATCGCGCGGCCCCCATCAGCGGCGGGCTTGTCCCACCGCAGCGTGCCCGAGTTATGGGTCACATCAGCGACCGTCAAGTTCTCAACGGATCGCGGAACGTCAGGCATCGTGATCGAGTCGCTGGTTGATGACTTCCCGTGTGTGACCGTGACCTTCACCGTCACTCCCCTACCGGCCTTGAAGTCCACCACCCACGTGGTGCCCTTGACCCACCAGTCGCGCGTGGCCTCCTGCTTGAAGATGACCGCCTTGGTGACCGCATTGATCGCCACGAGCGACACCTTGGCCGGCCAGCACCACTTATGACCCGCCGGCGCCATCCGCTGCTCGACCGCTGACGAAACTGACGACGAAGGGCTCGGCGACGGTGACGGGGTCTCGGTGGCAGACGCTGACGGACTCGGCGACGGTGACGGGGTCTCGGTGGCAGACGCTGACGGACTCGGCGTTGCGGTCGGCGACGGTGACGCCGTGGGCGACGGTGGCGGCTCATCCACGTCCGGCACGCCTCCCTCGGCTGTGCCCGCGAAGAGACCGCGCGCGCCGAAGACGGCCTTGACTTCGTCGTTGCCGATCAGCGATAGCTCAAGCCTGGGTTCACATGAATTCTCTGAGCGGTACGTCGCCTCACCCCCACCAGCGACCTCATCGGCGACCGCCCCTGACATGAAACTCAGGGTCAAGATCGACGTGACTGCGACTGCACTGGCGAACGTCAACCTGCTCATGGCTATCCCCAATAGAGCAAATGGTCAGACCTGCTCATTTTCGAGGCTAGAACGATGAGGACAGGCAGGGAAGGGACCTTCGTCAGGCAGGGTCCCCTCACGAATACCTCGCATCGAGCCTCGTCTGAGGCGAGCCCTACCCGCGGGGCTTGACCACCAGCACCGTCGCGTCATCCATCAGCTTGCCGTAGCGCACAAGGAGTTCACGTGCGCCCGCCGTGGCAGACAGCGAGGCGATGGTTGCCGCCGCATCGTCATCCCAATGACTGGCCACCCCATCCGAATGGAGCACCAACGTCCCGCCCGACGGCCATCGGCTCGTCGACACCTTGGGATCGGGCGCATTCACGCCGATGATCCCACGACGGACGATGAAGCTCATCGGCGTGCGAGTGCCGAGCACGTGCGACTCGATATTCCCGACCGAAGCGAACTCCAGCGAACCCGCCTGCCGGTCGAAACGGGCGACAGCCATCACCACACCCCGCGTGCCACGGCAGGCCACCCCCACTCCGCGGAAGATCGCCTCCATCGGTATGTCCGCATGGGCCTCCAGATAGACCCGGGCCGCCTGCGCCGCCGCATGCGCCGGGGCACCATGGCCGACGCCGTCGATGACGGCCACCAGCGCCGTTGAACCCCACATTCGGATGACGTAGCCGTCACCGTTCTCCGCGAAGCCGGGCTTGGGCATCGTGGCGACACCAATGTCGAGGGGGCCGCGGACCGCTGGCTCCAGCTCGCGATGAGTGCGATGCGCGCGCACCGTGGTGCCCTTGCCCAGTGCCGAGGTGATGCTCACCTCGTCCATCAGACGGTTAACGGTGCCGAGTCCGTAGCCGAGGCTGCCGGCCGTCGAGAAGCCATCGGCGACCGCCTCATTGACGCTGGCGATGCCGGGGCCATGGTCCACCGATTCGATCGTGACGCAGGAACCGTCGGCCGAGACCGTCATCGTGCCGCTGCCCGCATGCCGGAGAAGGTTCGAGGCCAACTCGCGCACGGCAAGGCGGAGTTCAGCGCACTCATGCTCGGAGAAGCCGGCCCGCTGAGCGATGAGCTCGGCATCAGCACTGACAATCAGGACGTCGGCTGGGACCTCAACCGGACTGGTCAGCCACTGAACGGCCTCGTCACTCATACCGGTGCAGCAGCCACTTTCGGACGGTCACGGTGGTCCCGACGCCGACCGCCGACTCGACAACCATCTCGTCCATCAGCCGCTTCGCCCCCGGCATACCCATGCCCATGCCGCGCCCGGACGTGTAGCCGGGCTGCATCGCCTTGTCGAGATCCTCGATACCGGGGCCGTCGTCACTGAAGGCGATCTCCAAGCCTCGCCGGTCACCCAGAAGCACCCGCCAGGTGACGAGACCACCGCCACCGTAGATGTACACATTGCGCGACAGCTCGGACGCGGCCGTCACGATGCGCGTCACATCGGTGAGGCCGAAGCCCACGCCGACGGCGGCCTCTCGGATGCCTTTGCGCGCCACCACGATGTCCTGCTCGTTGACGATGGCGATTTCTGCGACGTCCAGGATCGTCATGACAAGCGACGCTCCTCGAGGAGGTGCTGCAGTGTGATCATCGCCCGGTCGACATTGAGGGCCGTGGGGATGGATCCGAGCGTCAGCCCGAGTTGCGTCGTCGTGACCGCAACGGCGGCCTGCATCCCGGACAGCACCGTGATGCCACCCATCAGGGAAACCATCTGGACCGTCTCGGTGATGGTCCGGGCGAAGAAGGAGTCAACGGTCTGCACTGTTGAAATGTCGAGGATGAGCCCGAGCGCTGTGCTGCCCTCCATCGAGCTGAGGATGCGCACCTGCAAGTCCGAGATGGTGTCGTCGTCCGGGTCTGACGGAACCGTCACCATGAGGATCGAGCCGAGCCTCATTACTGATATGCCGCCTCCCATCATGAGCGCGGCGCACCTGTCTCGCGATCGACAACCCGGAGTTCCAGCGATTCGAGGGCAACCTTGAGTCCTGCCGAAAGCGACGAGCGCGTCGTGATGCTCGACCAGTCAACGCCGAGATGCACGAGCGTCTGCGCGATCGCCGGCCGGACGCCCGTCAGGATCACCTGCGCCCCCAGCAGGCGCACTGCCGTGATTGTCTCCATGAGGTGTTGGGCCGTCTGCGTGTCGATGGTCGGCACGCCCATGATGTCGACGATGGCCAGCGGTGAGTTCGTCTCGACGATCCGCTCGAGCAGCCGCTCCATGAATAGCTGGGTCCGCTGGCTGTCGAGGTTGCCGATAAGGGGAACCGCGACCACTCCCTCCCAGATCTGCATGACGGGAGTCGACAGTTCGAGGATCTCCTGGCTCTGCTGGCGGATGCGCCGCTCGGCGAGGCGCTGCTCGGTGACGTCGCGCGCAGCGGCGAAGACGCCGATGACCTCGCCCGTCTCGTCTCGGTATACCGCTGCGTTGTAGAGGACGGGGGTGACGGATCCGTCCGCGTGACGCAGTTCGAGCGGATAGTCCACGACCTGGCCGTCGCGGAAGACTCGCTCGTAGCCCGTCCGTGCCTCACTCGGCGAGGTGAAGTAGTCGCTGAAGTCCGTGCCGACCAGCACATCGCGCCCGAGGCCGGTGACCCGCTCGGTCGCCCCGTTGACATCCGTGATCGTGCCGTCCGGTGCAATCGTGACCAGAGGATCCAGACTGGCCTCGATCAGGCTGCGGGAGTACGCCCCGGCCTTGCGCGCCGCCTCATCCGCGCGGCGCTGCGCCGTCACATCGCGCACGACCATGGATATCCCCAGCACCGCACGGCCATCGCCAACGATGACGGCAAGGGCGATGTTCGCCCAGAACTCCGAGCCGTCCTTGTGCGCCTGGCGGGCGACTCCCTCGAATCGCTTGGCAGACACGACCTGACCCAGCGCCTGGGCCGGGTAGCCGATGTCCTGCAGGTCGCTGGGGAACAGGGAGGCGAAGTCGGACCCGACAAGGTCCTTGCCCGACCGCCCCGTCAGCGACTGCATGCCAGGATTGCTCGTCCGGATGGTCCCGTCGAGGTCGAGCATGAGAATGCCGACGTCATCGACGCTGTCGACGAGGCTCTGGTAGCTCGTCGGCTGATCCCACCACGGCGCTCCGCCAGCTGCCGCTTTGCCCTTGACTGCCATACCTCTCCTTATGCGCTCGTCGCCGGGATTGCCCGACAGTAGCCGGACACGAGAAACTCTTCGACCCGTTTCGCAATCAGCGGTCGGGCAAACCAGTAGCCCTGGCCGATGGCGCATCCGATGGACTCCAGCAGCGCGGCTTCCTCGGGGGTCTCGACGCCTTCGGCAATCGTGTCGATGCCGAGAGCCGCGGCCATCTGGACGGCGGCCCGCACGATGGCCAGGTGCTCATCGCGACGGTGGATGCCGCTGACGAATGACCGGTCGATCTTCAGGTGGGTGGCATTGAACTGCCGGATGTAGGCGAAGTTCGAATAGCCGGTCAGGAAGTCATCAATGCTCAGGCCGATGCCGCTCTCGCGGAGATTCGCGATGATGGTCTGCGTCCTGGTCGTGTCGTCGATCAGGCCGCTCTCGGTGATCTCGATCGTCAATAACTCCGGCGGCAGCCCTGTCTCCTCGACGATCTCGAGGATCCGGCTGTCGACCTCGCCGTTGGCGATCTCGACAGGTGAGAGGTTCACTGCGACCGGCACGGCGATGCCCATGTCATGCCAGGTGCGGGCCTGCTCGCAGACCTGCCGGTAGATGGTCTGACCCAGTCCGACGATCAGGCCGGACTCCTCGGCGACGGGGATGAAGTCGCCGGGTGAGATCTCGCCGTAGCCGGGCCGGGTCCATCGCACGAGGGCCTCAAGCCCGACGACGCGGCCGGTGGCCAATTCCACCTGCGGCTGGTACCGCATGAAGATCTCGCCGTTGTCGATCGCTCTGCGGAGGTCGCGCTCCGTCTCTCGACGAAGTTCGACATCTCGATTCATCTGCTCGGTGTGGAAAAGCACGCCATCGGCTCCGCCGCGACGGGACAGGTGCATGGCCATATCGGCTTTGCGAGCCAGGTCGTCGAACTCACCACCGTCGTCCGGGAAGAGCGAGACACCGATACTCGCCGTGCACGTGACGGAGTCCCGGTTGACGGCGAAAGGAGCTGCGAATCCCTGCCGGATCCGTTCGATCACCTGGCTGACCTCAGCGACGGTCTCCAGATGGCTTATGACCGCGATGAACTCGTCACCGCCGATCCGGGCAACAGCATCGCCCTGCCGGATCGACTCGCCGAGCACCTCGGCAGCATGCTGCAAGTAGGAGTCGCCCGCCGAGCGGCCGAAGGCACCGTTGATCGACTTGAAGCGGTCGATATTGATGAATAGCAGTGCCAGCCGTCGCCCTCTGGCCGATGCATCAGCTCGCTCTGTGGCGAAGTGCTCCCGGAGCATCGTCGTGTTCGGCAGTCCGGTGAGTGGATCGCGCTGAGCGAGGAACCGGACCCGCTCCTCCAGCACGGCGCGTCCGGAGAAATCCGTCAGGACGAGCACGCGGTGTGCAGCGCCGGTGGCATCGTCACTGACGGAGGCCTCGCGCACTCGCACCCATAGCCGCCGGCCGCGCGCCGTGACAAGGGTGCGGGCGGGCGGACCCGCGTCATCGGCCTCCGTCTGCTCCGCCTGCTCGAGCAGCTCACCCATCGTCAATGCCCGGATCCCGGCGGCATCGAACTCCGTGAGGGTCAGCGCAGCATCGTTCGCGCCGAGGATGCGGCCATCGGCAGCGGTGACAAGGATCGCATCCTGGGTGAGCGCCAGGCCGGCGTTCGCCAGCGCCAGCGCCTGCCCATCCGTCGGGGCAGCCAGGTTCAGTGACCACAGGGTTGCGGATGCGTCAGGGCCAGTCGACGAGTCGTACCGCCGCTCCACTCAGCTCACCGCCCCACCCCATCGATGTGGCTCGCGCCACGGCCTCGCCAATCCCCCTCGCGGGAGAATAGCGACCCTCGGCACCCGACAGTCGGTAACTTTCACTCAATAGGGTTTCCTCGAATTTCCCGCGATACGGTCCGACCACCGCAACGAGATCGGGGTCTCCATGGGTCGAGTCGTCCTCGTCACTGGCGCGTCCGCCGGCCTCGGCCGCGCGACCGCCGACCTCCTCGCTGAGCATGGCTGGACGGTCATCGGGGCCAGCCGCCGCGGCACCGGCGGCACCGGCTGGACCGGCATCACCATGGACGTCGATAGTGACGAATCGGTCAAAACCGGCGTCGCCCGGGTCATCGCCGGCCACGGCCGGATCGATGCGCTCGTGACCGCCGCCGGCTGGGGCCTCGCCGGCCCGGTCGAGACGACGACCATCGACGAGGCAAAGGCCCAACTCGAGACCAACTTCTGGGGCTCCGTGCGGGTGGTCACCGCCCTGCTCCCCCACCTGCGCGCGTCGGGGGGCGGGCGCATCGTGCTGATCAGCAGCATCGGCGGGCTGATCGCGATCCCCTTCCAGGCGTACTACAGCGCCAGCAAGTTCGCCCTCGAAGGCTGGGCCGAGGCGCTGGCCTACGAGGTCGCGCCCTTCGGCATCGACGTCATCCTCATCGAGCCCGGCAACTTCCGCACCGACTTCACGGCCAGCCGTCGCAACGCAGCCAATGCCAGCGGCCCGTATGCCGGTGCCGTCGAGCATGCCCTCGGGCTGATGGAGCGCGACGAGCTCAACGGCGCCGATCCCGCCGACGTCGCCGCGCTCATCGCCGCGCAGCTCACCGCCAGGCGCCCGCGCCGCCGCATCTCAGCCGGCAAGAGCGGCGAGCGCATCGGCCTGGTGGCCAAGCGCGTGCTGCCGCACCGGTGGTTCGAGGCCGCCGCGAAGGGCTCCCTCGGCATCCAGTAGCGGCTACTCCTCACCCAGGCGGCGCGACGATGTCCACTGGCGTGCTTTCCACAGTTATCTCGCCATCCCGAACAACACTAAATACTGCCGAGCTACTCGCCGCGACGGAGCACTTCGCAACGGACGTACACGGAACTCCATTGAGACTGATCTGAGCCGGTAAACCACCTGTCGGCCACACGTCGATTGACATGTAGTTGATCGTGTTGCTGACCGTGAATGACTGTCCCAAACCGACCGTAATCGATGTTGGCGTCACGGTATGGTTAACGTCAGTCACAACCACGCCACCACCCCCACCGCCACCGGCCGCTGCTGCATCGGCCGCGGAGTTGCGGGCATTGCCGCAGGTCGATGCACTCGCC
>CAJAKT010000011.1 GCA_903940375.1 uncultured bacterium
ACGAAGGTCACGTATGACGGTGGGGCCTACAACGGGCTCTCGGCCGATCATCGGGCGATCTCAGACCTGAACGAGCTGGTCGAGGACGTGCGCGCCGGCTTCTCCGTGGTGACGGGTGCCGCCGTGGGCCCGGCGGACAGGTACGCAGGCGACACGCCCTCCGCAGACGAGGGTGCTCCCGACGACTGACGGTCCCAGCCACTAACCTTCCGAACAGGTGTTCGGATGATCCGGTCGCCATGGCGGGAGGTGGGCGGTGCGGGTTCTCGGCATCGATCCCGGCCTGACGCGCTGTGGCACCGCCGTTGTCGATGGTGCCCCGGGTGCCACGCTGCACGCCGTGCATATCGGGGTCATCCGCACCGAGCCCACCCTCGGGATCGAGCTCAGGCTGACTGAGGTGGCCGCTGGCCTGAATGCGCTCGTCGACGAGTTCGCCCCGGACGTCATCGCGATCGAGCGGGTGTTCAGCCAGCACAATGTCAGCACGGCGATGGGCACGGCCCAGGCCGCCGCGATGGGACTTCTGATCGCCGGGCAGCGGGGGATACCCGTGGCGCTCCACACCCCGACCGAGGTCAAGGCAGCGGTGACGGGCAGTGGTCGTGCGGACAAGCCCCAGGTCACGGCGATGGTCACCCGCCTGCTGCGGCTGCCCGGGCCGCCCAAGCCGGCCGATGCAGCCGACGCCGTCGCCATTGCGATCTGCCAGATCTGGCGTGGTGAGGCTCAGCGACGACTGGCTCGGGCAGTGGCGGCCGCGCGATGATCTCGTTCGTGCGCGGCACCGTGGCCGAAGCGCTGGCCGATCGGGTTGTTGTCGACCTTGGGTCGGTGGGCATCACGGTCCAATGCACGCCCAGCACCGCGCTGTCCGTCCGGCACGGCGAGCAGGTCGAGCTGATGACGACGATGGTCATCCGTGAAGATGGCTGGACCCTCTACGGGTTCGCGGACCCTGATGAGCGCACGGTGTTCGAGCAGGTCCAGACCGTCACCGGCATCGGCCCGCGCATCGCGCTCGCGCTGCTCGGCACGCTGTCGCCTGATGAACTGCGTCGGGCGGTCGGGTCGGGCGATGAGGCGGCGCTGACGAAGGTGCCCGGCATCGGACGCAAGGGCGCACAGCGACTCATCCTGGAGCTGGCGGATCGGATCGGTCCGGCCTCAGCGGGGGGAGTCGGCGACCGTTCCGCCTTCATGACTGCCACGACCGGCTGGCAGCAGTCGGTCGCCGCCGGCCTGGCGTCGCTTGGCTGGTCGGCGCGTGAGGCCGATGCTGCGGTGGCGGGGATCGATCCGGCTGTTGCGGCCGAGGCGACGGCGGCCGGCGATGCCGCCGATGTCGGCCTCCTGCTGAAGATGGCCCTACGCGGGCTGGACCGGTCATGAGCCTGGGTGCCGAGTCCGACCCGTCGGATGCCGTCGTCGAAGGGGCATTGCGCCCGACCAGTCTCGCGGAGTTCATCGGCCAGGAGCGCGTCAAGTCACAGCTCGGACTGGTGCTCGAGGCCGCGAACCGTCGCGGCCGCGCGGCCGATCATGTGCTCCTGTCCGGGCCACCCGGACTCGGCAAGACGACCCTCGCCAGCATCATCGCCACGGAACTGGGCAAGCCGCTGCGGATGACGGCTGGCCCCGCGCTGCAGCACGCGGGCGATGTCGCAGCGGTGCTCTCGAGCCTGCAGCCTGGTGAGGTCCTGTTCATCGACGAGATCCACCGCACCGCGCGCGCTGCGGAGGAGCTGCTCTACCTGGCGATGGAGGACTTTCGCATTGACGTGGTCGTCGGCAAGGGGCCCGGAGCCACGGCAATCCCCATTGACATCGAGCCGTTCACCCTTGTCGGTGCCACCACGCGAGCCGGCCTGCTGCCGAGCCCGTTGCGTGACCGGTTCGGATTCACGGCGCACCTGGACTTCTACGATGCCGCCGATCTGGAGATCATCATCGCGCGCTCGGCGGGGCTGCTGAGTGTTCCGGTCGACAGCGCGGGCGTCGCGGAGATCGCCGGACGATGCCGGGGAACCCCTCGCATAGCGAACCGTCTCCTGCGGCGCGTCCGGGACTGGGCGCAGATCCATGGTGATGGTGTGGTGAATCGGGACAGCGCGCGAGCTGCGCTCTCGCTGTACGAGGTCGATGCCCTGGGCCTGGACCGTATCGATCAGGCCGTGCTCGATGCACTCGTGAACCGGTTCGCGGGCGGTCCCGTCGGGCTCTCCACCCTGGCCGTGGCTGTCGGGGAGGAGCCGGAGACGATCGAGACCGTCTCAGAGCCCTTCCTCGTGCGGCTCGGGATGCTGCTCCGGACGCCCCGCGGTCGGATGGCCACGGCGGCTGCCTGGCGCCACGCCGGCATGGAGCCGCCAGCCGCGACGCGGACGCTCGGTGATCAGCAGGCCCTCGACCTGGCCTGATGGCCCTGCAGTAGCCTCGTCAGGTCGCACAGTCGCGCACTGACCCTGGGAGATACTCGTGGATCCGCTCAGCCTGCTCATGATCGTGGGGGCCGGAGCGGCCTTCTATTTCCTCATCATCCGGCCGGGGAAGCAGCGCCAGGCCAAGCAGGCGCAGATGATCCTGGCTCTCCAGCCGGGCACCGAGATCATGACGAGTGCCGGCATCTTCGGCACGATCGCCGTGGTCACCGAGGAGCAGATCAGCCTCGAGGTCTCGCCCGGCGTATTCATCAGGATCCTGCCGGCAGCGGTGTCCCGGGTGATCGACCCCGTTGTGGAGGAGAGTGCTGCGAACGCCGTGCAGGACGACGCCGAGCCACCCGTAGACTGACCGCGCCGCGGCCCGGTGGCGGAAGCCACCGCCAGCGGCCGCATGCCGTGACTTGCCCGAACCACTGAAGGAGCACCGTGGCGCCACCGCCCAGCAGCAAGCCCGTACGGCTGCTCGTCGCCCTCGTCGTCCTCGTGCTGGCCCTGGGCGTCGTCGCCTTCTGGCCCGGGACGGACAGCACGATTCGCCTGGGCCTGGATCTGCAGGGCGGCACGCAGGTCATCCTCAAGCCGACCTCGGTCACGGCCGGGGCGAGCATCACAGAGGAGCAGTTGCAGCAGACGGTCACGATCATCCGTCAGCGCGTCGACGGGCTCGGCGTGGCTGAAGCAGAGGTGACGACACAGGGATCCGGCGACGGCGCGGTGATCGTCGTCTCAGTACCGGGCGTCAACCAGGATCGTGTCGTCGACCTCGTGCAGAAGACGGCGCTGCTGGACTTCCGGCCGGTCTGGGGTCTGTACAGCCCGCTGGCTGCGACTGATCCGACAGCATCCCCGTCCCCGTCCCCGTCAGCGTCCGCGTCACCCTCGGCGGCACCGTCCGCATCCGCCTCACCTGCGGCATCCGCCGCACCCGCGGCATCCCCGTCGTCGGCGCCGGATGCGTCCTCGTCAGCGTCTGCCGCGCCGACCGCCCCGGTCGAGCTCATCCAGGCCACCGAGAACACGCCGGAGTTCCAGGCCCAGATCGAGGCCCTCGACTGCACGCTGCCGGCGAACTTCACCGGTGGACGGCCCGACGACCCGGCGAAGTGGCTGGGCACCTGTGAGGCGACCGGACAGGCGAAGTACAACCTCGAGCCTGCGTTCATCCAGGGCACCAACGTCACGGGTGCCAATGCGGTCATGCCGCAGAACGGCGTCGGCTGGGTCGTGTCCCTCGACTTCGACTCCGAGGGCGCCAAGGCGCTGGGCGATGCGTCCACCCGCCTGTCGGCCCTACCGGAGTGCGGCGCGGGCGCCAGCCCGTGCAACGCGTTCGCCATCGTCCTCGATGGTGTCGTCACCTCGGCACCGCGCTTCAACGAGCCGATCCTGGGCGGCTCCGCCCAGATCGAGGGCAACTTCACGGCGCAGGAGGCACGTGACCTCGCGAACGTCCTCAAGTACGGCGCGCTGCCGGTCACGCTCGAGGCCGTCGACATCACGACCATCTCACCGACCGTCGGCAATGATCAGCTTCGAGCGGGAATCCTGGCGGGTCTCATCGGCCTGACCCTCGTTGGGCTCTACCTGCTCGCCTACTACCGGGCGCTGGGTCTGGTAGCGGTCCTTTCGCTGGCGATCGCGGGCGGCATCCTCTACCTGTCGTTCATCGTCCTCAGCAAGACCATCGGCCTGACGCTCAGTCTTGCGGGCGTCGCCGGTGCCATCGTGGCCATCGGTATCACGGCCGACTCGTTCATCGTCTACTTCGAACGCATCCGTGACGAGATCCGTGAGGGACGCTCGCTGAGGCAGGCATGTGACTCGGGCTGGATCCGGGCACGTCGAACCCTGCTGGCCGCGGACTTCGTCTCACTGCTTGCGGCCGTCGTGCTGTACGTGCTGTCGGTCGGCAGCGTGCGCGGCTTCGCGTTCGTCCTCGGGCTCACCACCCTGATCGACGTGCTGGTTGCCTTCTGGTTCACGCACCCGATCGTGGTCATCCTCGGCAGGACCTCCTGGATGCAGAAGGGGTCGAGGTGGACGGGGCTGGATCCTGACCGACTGGGCGGCGCCAGCGTCGCCGGCGCAGCAGCATCGTCCAGACGGCGCACGTCGAGCAAGGAGTTCTCCTCATGAGCGGACTGCGGAGCATCGGGCATCGGCTCTACGCGGGCGAGTCGTCCATCGACTTCGTCGGCCGCCGCAAGACCTGGTACGTCGTTTCGGCCATCATCCTCCTGGTCTGTATCGGGTCGCTGTTCTTCCGCGGCCTCAACCTGGGCATCGAGTTCCGCGGCGGTGCCGAGTTCGCCATGCCCAACGCCACCTGCACTGTCGAGGAGGCGCGCAGTGTCGCCGAAACGGCGACGGGTGCTCAGGCGATCGTCACGCAGACCGGCAACGGCACGGTGCGGGTGCAGACCGAGGCGGTGACGCCTGCCGAGAGTTCCGTGCTGGCTGGTCAGCTCGCCGATGCCTGTGGTGTCCCGAAGGATGAGATCAAGGCGCAGGTCGTCGGCCCCACCTGGGGATCGGAGATCTCCAAGAAGGCCCTCCAGGGACTCATCGTCTTCATCCTGCTTGTCATGCTGTTCCTGTCGATCTATTTCGAGTGGCGCATGGCGGTGGCGGCACTGGTCGCACTCATCCATGACCTCGTCATCACCGTGGGCATCTACTCGCTCACGGGTCTTGAGGTCACGCCTGCGACGGTGATCGGCCTGCTGACCATCCTCGGCTACTCGCTCTACGACACTGTCGTGGTCTTCGACAAGGTCAAGGAGAACACCCGGGGGATCGCCGGTCAGTCCGTCATGACATACGGCGAGGCCGCGAACCTCGCGGTCAACCAGACCCTGATCCGGTCGATCAACACCTCCATCGTCGCTCTACTCCCAGTGCTGGCGATCATCATCGTCGGCGCGGGTCTCCTCGGCGCGGGCACGCTCCTCGACCTCGCTGTGGCCCTGGCAGTCGGCATGGCCGCGGGCGCCTACTCCTCGATCTTCATCGCCACTCCGTTCCTGGTTCAGCTCAAGGAGCGTCAGCCGGAGATGAAGTCGCTTGCGGCCCGGGTCGCGGCCCGTCGCAAGCAGTCGCGTTCGACGGGGGGTGCTGACACGTCGGCTGCGGGACCGGAGTCGGGTGATGCGTCCGAGCGAGTCGTTGCCGCCAGCCCCGTGACGTCGTTGACGCGCACCGAGTCGACGACGCGGCAGCAGCCGAAGAAGCAGGCGCGGTCCAAGCGAGGCAAGGGCTGACATGTTCGACCGTGACGCGGCGGAGCGACTGCTCTGGTCCCGCGTGCAGGATGTGCCCGACTGGCCGCAACCCGGCATCCTGTTCCGTGATCTGACACCGCTGCTCGCTGACCCCGTCACGTTCGCGACGGCCGTCGACCTGGTCGCCGTCCAGATCGGCCGCGGAAACGTCGACCTGGTGGTCGGTGTCGAGGCGAGGGGCTTTCCCTACGGTGCGGCGCTGGCCTATCACCTTGGTGCCGGCTTCGTGACGTTGCGCAAACCCGGCAAGCTGCCACGTCTGGTGCACGCGCAGTCATATGACCTTGAGTACGGCTCGGCGACGCTCGAGCTTCATCAGGATGCCGCGGGGCCGGGCAGTCGCGTGGTGATCGTCGACGATGTACTCGCCACGGGTGGCACGGCATGCGCCGCCATCGACCTCGTGCAGCGCACGGGTGCGACGATCGTGTCGTTCGCCGTGATCATGGATCTGCCCTCCCTCGGCGGAAGTTCACGCGTCCGCGAGCGCGGCATCAGCATCACCGCGCTGCTCGACGGGGACGCGCCCGTACACTGAGGCCACCCGAGCGGGGAGAGGTCTTGGCCAAGGAGAACCCGATTCCGACGGAGCCGTCACCCGCGGCCCCGGGAGTCGTCGTGTCGGACTCCGGCGGCCTGCGCTCGCGGTTCGCGCGGCTGGCCGGCTCCCGAACCGGATTCCCCGAGCTCGAGCCGCTGCAGCGCACCTTGCGCAAGTACCACCCCAAGGCCGACACCCGGCTTGTCGAGCGGGCCTACGAGATGGCCGCCATCCTCCACCGCGATCAGCGACGCCGATCCGGTGAGGCGTACATCACGCACCCGCTCGCCGTCGCCACGATCCTGGCCGACCTCGGCATGACGGCGCCCACCCTTGCTGCGGCACTTCTGCACGACACCGTGGAGGACTGCGGGTACGCCCTCGACGCACTTCGCGAGGACTTCGGTGACGAGATCGCCGAACTCGTCGATGGAGTCACCAAGCTCGACAAGGTCAGATACGGGGATGCCTCGGCCGCCGAGACCGTGCGCAAGATGGTCATTGCCATGGCGCGCGATATCCGGGTCCTGGTCATCAAGCTCGCCGACCGGCTGCACAACATGCGGACCCTGCGCTACATGCCGGAGGAGAAGCAGCAGAAGAAGGCGCGCGAGACGCTCGAGATCTACGCACCCCTCGCCCATCGGCTGGGCATGAACGCCGTCAAGTGGGAGCTCGAGGACCTCTCCTTCGCGACGCTGTATCCCAAGATGTACGAGGAGATCGTTCGCCTCGTGGGCCAGCGGGCCCCGTCGCGGGACCAGTACCTGACAACCGTCATCGACCAGATCGAGGCTGACCTGAAGACCGCCAAGGTGAAGGCCGTCGTCACGGGTCGTCCGAAGCACTACTACTCCGTCTACCAGAAGATGATTGTTCGGGGCCGCGACTTCGCGGAGATCTACGACCTGGTCGGCGTCCGCATCCTGGTCGAGAGCATTCGCGACTGCTACGCGGTGCTCGGCGTCGTTCACTCGAAGTGGAGTCCCGTTCCGGGCCGCTTCAAGGACTTCATCGCGATGCCGAAGTTCAACATGTACCAGTCCCTGCACACGACCGTCATCGGACCGGACGGCAAGCCCGTCGAGCTGCAGATCCGCACGCAGGAGATGCACCGCTCGGCGGAGTTCGGCGTCGCGGCGCACTGGCGTTACAAGCAGCAGGATGTGGGCGGCAAGTCGGGACCGGACGACTTCGGCTGGCTGCGGCAGCTGCTCGAGTGGCAGCGCGAGACGGAGGATCCGGACGAGTTCCTCGACTCGCTCCGCTACGACCTTGGTTCGTCCGAAGTGTTCGTGTTCACGCCGAAGGGCGATGTCGTTGCGCTGCCCTCGAAGTCGACGCCTGTTGACTTCGCCTACTCCGTGCACACAGAGGTCGGGCATCGCTGCGTCGGTGCCCGGGTGAATGGAAAGCTCGTTCCGCTTGAATCGTCGCTCGAGAACGGCGACGTGATCGAGATCTTCACCTCCAAGGCTGATGGCGCCGGCCCGAGCCGCGATTGGCTGTCCTTCGTCCAGTCACCGCGGGCGCGGTCGAAGATCAAGGCGTGGTTCTCCCGTGAGCGGCGCGACGAGGCAATCGAGACGGGCAAGGACGCCATCGTCCGTGCGATGCGCAAGCAGGGGCTGCCGCTCCAGCGGATGATGACCAATCAGGCGCTGTCGGCGATCGCAGCCGGCATGCATCAGGCGGACATCTCGGCGCTGTACGCGTCGGTGGGTGAGGGCCGGATCTCGGCCGCGGCCATCGTGCAACGGCTGGTCGAGTCTGCCGGTGGCGTCGATGGTGCCGCCGATGACGCTGCCGAGATGCTGAGCCCGAGTGCCGTCCAGCGATCCCGGACCTCAGGGGATGTCGGGGTCATCGTCAAGGGTGCCGACGACGTGTGGGTCAAGCTCGCGCGATGCTGCACTCCGGTGCCCGGTGACGAGATCGTGGGCTTTGTCACGCGCGGCGCGGGTGTCTCGGTGCACCGCGCTGACTGCATCAATGTGCCCGGTCTGCAGGCGGAGCCCGACCGCATGGTCGAGGTGGAGTGGGCGCCGACCTCGAACAGCGTCTTCCTCGTGAACATCCAGGTCGAGGCACTCGACCGGGCGCGCCTGCTGTCGGATGTGACGCGCACGCTCTCGGACACCCACGTCAACATCCTGAGTGCATCCGTGACAACGACGCGCGAGCGCATTGCGCTGTCGCGGTTCACGTTCGAGATGGCCGACCCCAAGCACCTCGGCTCGGTGCTGCGGGCGGTGCGGAACGTGGAGGGCGTCTACGACGCGTACCGCGTGTGAGCGAGGTACGCGAGGTACGCGAGGCTAGCGGCCCATCAACGCCTTGGTCGAGGCGATCTGCTGGTCGAAGGCAGCAGCAGCGGCGTCATCGCCGCGCGCTGCCGCTGCATCGCGCTTGACCTGCAGGCGGTCGAGAGCCTCGGTGAAGGCATCGGTGGCCACGCCGCCGCTGGTGGACTTCCAGGCATCGGCCTCAGCGCCGCGAATGGTGTCCTCGATCTTCTTCAGCCGACCCTCGAGCCGCTCGCGCTCACCACGTGGCAGGTCGCCGGCCTTGTCCCAGCGGTCCTGGATCGCCCGGAGCGAGGTCTTGGCCGCCTTGAGATCGGTGACGGGAAGCAGGGCCTCGGCCTCGGCGAGGAGTGCCTCCTTAGCCGGGACGTTGGAGCGCAG
>CAJAKT010000012.1 GCA_903940375.1 uncultured bacterium
ACATTCAAAACACCGTCGTTGTCGATGTCGGCGTCCTGGGCGTTGGGCACTCCGTCAGCGTCGGTGTCGACCCAAGGACGCGGTGCCGGTGTATCGACTGCATCAGGGAGTCCGTCGCCGTCGTCATCGCGATCCTGGGCGGTGGGCAGGCCATCGCCATCAGGGTCCTTGTCGAACGAGCACACGCCCTTGGCGGACGGAACAGACCGTGACGTGTTCTCGGTGTCATCGCCGATGCTCGACGCGACGCCATTGCCGTCACCGTCCACATCCACGATGTTCGCCACGCCATCACCGTCGGCGTCAACATCGACCGCGTTGGGGAGGCCGTCATTGTCGATATCCGTATCCGTCGCGTTGGGGATCCCATCGCCGTCACGGTCCTTGTCAACGGAGTCGAGGATGCAGTCACCGTCGTCGTCCGGATCGAGGGCGTCGGGAACTCCGTCCTTGTCCTGATCTGCAACGGGAACCGCATCGGGATCCTGCTGGTTCGTGATCCCATCACCATCTGCGTCGGGGTCCGCAACATCCACAAGGCCGTCGCCGTCATCGTCGGGATCGACTACGTCCGGGAGCCCATCGGTGTCCGTGTCGAGCAGTGCCTCGTCGACCGGCTGGCAGCCATTGAAGAAGAGTGCCATTCCCTCGGGACCCCAGTTGCGACCACCTCCGACTCCCAGCAGGTCCGGGACGATGTCACCGCTGTGGTCACCATGCTCGCCCCGCCCAGCGAACACCGCGTCGGTGACGGTGATGAGTTCATATCCGTCGTCGGTGCGATGGCAGATCGGCACGTCCTGGGCATCGATCTCGGCTGGCTGGACCGCCAGCTCGAAATCGACTGAAGTTGTCTTCCCTGCGCTATCGGTAACGGTCGCCGTGACGGGGAACGTCCCCGACGCCGTCGGCGTGCCCGAGATCTCACCGCTCGGTGAGAGCGTGACTCCTGCGGGCAGGGCACCAGACGACACCGTCCATGAGTAGGGCTCCAGCCCACCGGTTGCTTGGAGCACGGCCTCGAACGGGGCTCCCTCCACCGCCGAACCCACCGACGCGGTCACCTCCAGCGGTGCGGTGACACCGATCCCGAAGGAGATCGTGCGCTTCGTGGACCGGCCGGCCCCGTCGGTGACCGTCACCACGACATCGAAGGCACCGGACACCGATGGGGTGCCCGAGAGCTCGCCCGTTGACGACAGGGTCATGCCGGCCGGCAGGCCGGTGGCGCTCCACTTGAGATCGCCGAAGCCACCCGACGCCGTCAGCGTCGTCGGCTCATACATCTCGTCCGCTGATCCCTGCGGCAGGGTCGATGTCTCGATCTCCAGCGGGAGCAGGGCCAGCATCGTCAGGGTCTTGGTGACCTCGCGACCGTAGGCATCAGTGAGCACCACGGTCAGATCAATGCTCGTCGACTCCACGATGCCCGGAGTGCCGCTGATCAGGCCGCCCTGGGTCATCGTGAGTCCGGTGGGCAACTCGCCCGCGGTGATCGCCCACGTGAGGGTCTGGGCTCCTGTCCCGACGAGTTGCTGAGCGAAGGGGTCATCAGCGACAGCCGTGGTCAGTTTCGCGGTCGTGATCGCCGGCGGCGCTACCCAGCGAACGATGATGACTCCTGAGGCCCCGTTGCCGCTGGGCTTCGTCTCCACCGGGAAGCCCACGCGGTTGCGCAGGCCGGCGCCTCCGCCACCGCCTCCGGTGTTCGCGGCAGCGTCGGTGACGTTGCTCGACCATCCGCCGAGGCCGCCACCGCCGGCGCCGCCAAAGCCGTCAGTGCCGCTACTCACTGCAACACCGCCGCCGCCACCACCACCGAGGTAGGAACTGAAGTTGAAGGCGAAGAGACCAGCCTCGGGTCGGTAGCCATTGCCGCCCATCCCCGCCTGGGCCTGACTGGGCGTTGACTGGACCGCATTGATGCTGATCACGCCAGCACGGTTGAGACCACCGACGCCAGCACCAGGACCACCGGCACCCCACCCGCCGCCGCCCTTGATCCCCGGACTTCCTGTGGAGGAGAACTGCTGGCGCACGGCGACCCCACCCACGCCGAAGGAGGAGCCATCGCCATCCACTGACCGACCAGACGATCCGCCATGGCCCAGCGTGCTTGAACCGTTGCCCTCACCGCCCGTGCCGCCAACTGCCGTCATGCCTCCGAACGTGGACGGCTTGCCGTCTTGTCCGTTCGCATCTGCGCCGCTCGTGTCCCCGGCTCCCCCTCGGCCGCCGCCACCCACAGTCACGCTGACGGCGCCTGCAACCTGCATCTTTGTCTGGACGGTCACATGACCGCCGCCGCCGCCGTTGCCGGCGAGGAATGCCGATGCATTCGATCCGGATCCGCCGCCTCCTCCACCGACGACGACGACGTCGGCAGTCGTGACACCTGCCGGAACCTGCCACGTGCCATTGCCGACGAACCTCTGCTCACACACGACCATTCCTGCGGCTGCGAACGGTGTCGCGCCTTCACAGGCCGTGTTGGCAGCCGCGCTGGGGGCCAGTGCAACTGCCGAAGCGAGCCCCGTGGCAGTCACCGCCATCAGGGTCAGGGCCGCCGACCAGCTGCGGGGTGTGGGTCGTGCGGTTCGGGCACGGCGCATGGGATCCTCCAGATCGTGGACGAGCAACATACCGCATTGCGGTATTAAAATACCAAAGTGCCGGATATGTCCTTGGATCAGTAGCATTGGAGCACCATGACCGGCTTAGATACGGCCCCTCTCCCCGGACGTCAGACCCGGGCCGTACGCAACGATGAGCGCATCCTCGATGCCGCCACGCGACTGACTGCAGAAGAGGGTTGGGCCGTCCTCGTGCCCTCGCGGGTTGCTGCCGCAAGCGGACTGTCACGCAGCACTGTCCAGGAGCGCTTTGCGGACCGCTCGTCCCTCGGTGCAGCCGTGTGGGAGCGGCGGTGTGGGCGGCCGATCCAGCTGGTGCTGGCGGATGCCATCGCGGCGCTCACGACAGATGTGACACCACAGTCCCGAGCCTCGAGCATCGCCGCTCTCGCCGGGCCGTCCATAGAACTCCAGGCGGCGTCCGAACTGCTGATCACGGCGCACTACGACGCGACCGTCCGCGACAGCATCATCCGCACGTTGGGGGCGATCATCACTGGCCTGCTGGGTGGTCGTAACCGCGCCAGGTCCGGCCGAACCGCCTACCTGCTGGCCTTTGCACTCGGAGCAATGCTCGCCGGCCGCCGAACCGGCGCCGAATCAATCAACTGGACTCCGATCTCCGAGGCTCTTGCCGACGCCGCGGCCGAGGGTCGCGCGCCCGGGAGCCTTCCGAAAGCCACCGCACCGCATTTCACAGGTGACCTTGATCTGGCGCCCGATGACCCGCCGCTCAATGCACTCCTCAATGCAGCTCTGCGCGAGATTGGGAGCCATGGCTTCGAGGGTGCGTCCGTCGATCGGATCGCCCGCGCGTCGCATCACACCAAAGGCCTGGTATTCAGCCGCTTCCCGAGCAAACTGGAACTGTTCCTCGAGGCGACGAGGCGCCAGCAGTCCCTGGCCTTCGCCGCCAACGAGGGCTTCATGCAGGACGTCACAGACACATACGGACGCGGTGTCGCCGAGGCCGTGACGATCCGGGAGATCCAGCGCCCCCATCTGGACTACAGCCGGGCGATCGCCATGGAGCAACTGCGTCTGACGTGGCACTACCCCGAGTTGAAGGCGGCGCAGGAGGCCGACCTGGACGCCGTGGTTGAACAGCTTGCGGCCACGGACGACAGCCACTTCGCACACAGTGCAGCGGTCGTGCAGTTCGCATTCGCTGCCGGCCTGGGCATGGCACTGCTCCCGCTGCTCTACCCGAACGCCTACCGGCTTCCGTACGACGTCATGACTATCCCATTGGTCGACATGGGCCTGTAGTCAACCTGTTGGTCCGCCCCTGATTCCGGTCCAGGGCTGGTGAGAGTCGCTGGTCGCCTTCGGCCGGTGCAGTCCCGAGCGCATTCGACCGGGGCCTGGTAGCTCAGGCCTGGGTGCCGGCGTACGTGGTTGCACTCGTGGATCGGGCACAGCCGATGGATCACTTCAGGTAGGCCACCGAGATGTCGACGCGCCGAGCCGTCAGGCCGGACTCCTTCGCGATGCCATCGCCCCGGACCACGAACCGGCCCTTCAGCCCGAGCGTCTTTAGGTACGCTGCGACATTCTTCGCACGGTGCGTCGATAGGGCCTCGTCGTTCGCCGTGATCGTGGTTCCCTGGACGAAGCCGATCGACACCGTCCGCACGGCCTTCTTACCGGTCTTCTTCACCAGTGACGTGAGGCTCGCCTTACCCTCGTCGGTCAGGACGCTCGACAACGCTCCGAAGTACACCTTCGCGGTCGCCCGCTTCGGCATCGCCGCCACCGGCGTGGCCAGAACGACCCCCAGCGAGAGGCTGCGCACCGCGCCGTCGGGCGTGAACCCATTCGACTGGAGCGTGTGGCGACCATCGGCGATATCGGCAGGCAAGGGCACACGGCCGTTGAAGGTGCCGTTCGCATCTGTCTCCACCGTGCCGATGAACCGCGGCTCGGAGAACAGGTACAGGTAGACCAGCGTGTTCGGCTGGAAGCCGGTGCCCGCCACTGCAGCCGTGCGGTCCGGCTCCAGGATCAGGGCCCCGTCAGAGGTCAGCCCCAGCGGCTTGCCCTGCGCGTTCAGCCCCGCGAGCGACATCGTGAACCCTGGACCGGTCACCTCGAGCTGCTTCTCGTCCCTCGCGTCGGGCTGCACCGTCACCGGAACCTTCTCGCCATCGACGATCAGCACGCCCGTGCCCGGCGCAACACCGCTAGCAGGGAAGCCGCTGTTCGACGCGTTCGTCACCGGCCCCAGCGCCGTGGCGCTCGATGCAGTCGGAGTGGGCGTCGGAGTCGGGGTCGGGGTGGCGGAGGCAGTTGCCGAAGGTTCCGGCGTACCGCCGCCCTGCGAGCTTCCCCCGCCACTTCCTGCCGCCACGGAAATGCTCACCTGGGCGGTCGCCCAGTCGTAGCCGTACCTGTCAGTGCCCCGGATGACAATCGTCACCGACGCTTGTTGCGACGTCGGCGTCCCTGAAATTGCCCCGGTTGACGCGTTGAGCGTCAATCCTGACGGGAGCGCAGGCGAGGATGGATCGACGGTGAAAGTCGGCCTGCTGAGCAGCGAATTCACCAATGGAGTACTCGCACTAATTGGCGTCCCAACCGTACCCGAGATCGTTTGCGTTATCGGAGTCAAGAGTGCTGCGTAAACTATGCCAATCCGGCCTGAGCCACCTGCGCCCCCATTGGCCGGGGCTCTGTCGCCAACGCCGCCGCCACCGTCACCGCCTCCACCACCGCCACCAAGGCCGTTACCCCCAGCCTGTGGTCCGTCGTACGTGATGGCTTGGGAACCTCCGTAGCCACCACCGCCAGTACCTCCAACCCCTTTGCTTGCGGGCAACTGCCCCGCTCCGCCGCCACCACCGCCGCCGACGTCGAAGAAGGAGCTAGGCCGGAACTCGGACCCGTTCGCACCGTTGCCACCGCCACCAAGGCCGGTAACCGTAGGTGCGGCTGTGCCTGCGGACCAGTAGGTGGCTCCACCACCACCGCCACCGGTCCCGACGGAACTGCCTATCCCGAGGCCTGCCACAGCCCCAAGACCGCCGCCACCGAGTCCGCCCGTCTGCATGGATTCGCCTCCATTGCCTCCGCGATTCCCGTTGGCGAGGCTCCCGCC
>CAJAKT010000013.1 GCA_903940375.1 uncultured bacterium
CGGGGGAAGGTCTCCGCATCGACGAGGGTGACGTCGAGTCCGGCACGCGCGGCCCACGCAGCGGTCGAAGAGCCGGCAGGACCGGCTCCGACGACGAGGACGTCGGTATCAACGGGGGAAGGGCTCATGGCCACCCCATTCTTGCCGATGCGCTAACGACGGGCGAATCGTGGCGGCCGGATAAGCCCCTGCGCTGTTGCTGCACCGATCACCACCAGCCCCGCACCCACCGGCTCGTTCCAGGTGATGTGCTCGCCAAGCACCACGGCGCCCGAAACCACGGCCACCAGCGTGATGACGTAGGTGACGGTGCTGGCCGTCGTGGCATCGGAGCGATGGATGACGATGTAATTGAGGATGTAGGCGATGCCACTGCCAACGCAGCCCAGCGTCAGCATGGCGAGCACCACCGGCAGGGTGATCGGCGCATGCGAATAGCCCGCGATCGCCACCAGGGGAGCGATCTGCAGGGTGCCCATGATCATCAGGCCCGTGGCAAACGTCATTGGTCCGAGCGCACCAGATCCACTGGCAAGGTGGCGGCGAACGTACGGATACGAGATTCCGTAGAACGTGACCGCGAGCATGCACGCTCCGATGCCGATCCACGCCGCCGACCCGAGACCCTGCCAGATGCCGATCACCATCAGCACGCCGACGAAGCCGATCAGGAGTCCGACGATGCGTTGGGGCGTCGGCTTCTCCTCAGGAAAGGCGATGAGGATGACGAGCAGCGCCATGAGCGGCGTCGCGCCGTTCATGATGCCTGCAAGTGCCGACGAGATGTACTGCTCGCTGAAGGCGAAGAAGAACCAGCCACCGGCCGTCATCAGGAAGGCCGCAATGAACAGGCGTCCCCAGTAGCGACGGGGCGGGAGCGGTGAGCGCATGACCAGACTGATGACGATCATCGTGATCATGCCGAGGAACAACCGACTGAACACCACACCCGCGGGCGTCAGCGAGCCCAGCCCGATCTTGATGAATACGAACGAGTTTCCCCAGATGAGAGCCAATAGCAGGTACCACGGAAGCCAAGAACGGGTCGAGTGGGTCACGCGCTTTCGCTCGCCAGCAATGACGCCTTGACCGCCAGCCCCCAGCGGTACCCGGCCAGACTGCCGTCGGTTCGCACGACGCGGTGACACGGGATCGCGAGAGCGACGCGGTTGGTTGCGCAGGCGCGAGCGACCGCACGGACGGAGGTCGCGCTGCCGATCGCATCCGCGACCTGGGAGTACGTGCGGGTCTCACCGGAAGGGATCTCGCGCAGGGCGCTCCACACCCGTGCCTGGAAGGCCGTTCCGTGCACGTCAACGGGGAGTTCGGGAGCATCCACGCCCGCGGCGAGTGCGCCCAATGCGGACATGACATCGCTCATCGCCGCATCATCGCGTTCCAGCTGCGCATTGGGAAATTCGAGTCGCATCTCGCCCTCGAGGTGCGCCGCCTCCCCGATTCGCACCGAAGCGAGCCCCCGTGGAGTGGCGACGGCGATCACGTCACCGACCGACGTGGCCGTCACGGACCAGAGCAGCACCTGCTCCGGAGCACCGGCGGCGTAGTCGGACGGTGTCATCCCCAGGCGTCGGGCAGCCTCCTCGTAGAAGCCGCGGACCGATCCGTAGCCGGACGAGAAGGCCGCGTCGAGTACCGAGTCGGCCGACCGGAGTGCCGTCCGCGTGTGATCCGTGCGTAGCGCCTGCCCGAACTGCCGGGGCGTGATGCCGAGGATCTCGGCGAAGTCACGCTGGAGCTGACGCGTGCTGCAGTGCTGCTGGGCCGCGAGCTGCGCCACCGCGATCGGACCGCCAGCCTGAGTCATCTCATCGCACGCGGAGCTCACACGAATGAGGGGCGTCGACATGCCGCAAAACTAGACGGGTGTCGCGATCGCGCGCACTCCGCTATGCGACAGGGCTGCGGAGGGGCTGCGGAGGGGCTGCGGGGAACTAGATCGGTGGGCTCGACATGACGATGTTGCGGCCCGCGTCCTTGGCCATGGACATTGCGCCCTCAGCGCGCTCGAGGACGCTGTCGACGCTCTCCCCGCGGCTGATCAGCGTGACCCCGATGCTGATGGTCTGGACGATCTCGCCGACCGGCAGGGTGATGGGATCCTCCACGGCGGCGCGGATCTTGTTCGCCACTCGGATCGCGCCGCGCAGGTGATGCACGCCGCGCAGCACGACGAGGAGCTGGTCGTCCTCCAGCCGAGCCACGAGGTCACCCGAGCGCAGGGCATCGGAGATGCGGCCCGTGACGATGCGCAGCACCTCGTCGCCTGCTTCACGGCCGTACTCCTCGTTGATGACCTCGAAGTCGTCCAGATCGCACGCGGCGACGGC
>CAJAKT010000014.1 GCA_903940375.1 uncultured bacterium
AGGCCACGTTCCGTCCCGGCGCACCCACGTCCAAGCTGCTGCCGTAGATGGGGATTGACATGAAGAAGACGTTCACTCGCCGCATCGTTGCGGCAGTTGCGGCCGCAGGACTCCTGCTCGTCGCTGCGCCGGCATTCACGCCGGCGCAGGCGGCGACGGGCTGCGCGCTCGCCAGCACCTGCGAGGGAGCCCTCACCGGCTCGCTCGGATCCACCACGTTCAAGATCCAGATGCCGAGCAAGTTCAATGGCACCGTCCTGGTCTGGAACCACGGTTACCGCATCTCGACCCCGATCCCGGCCGCTCTTGCGGTGCCGCTCGGTCTGGCGAGCAGCGCGAGCTACCAGAAGATCTCGTTCCCGGCCTTCGCAGCGACATTCGGCACGGATGTCGCGTACATCGGCTCAGGTGCGGCGGAGGTCGCCCAGAACGATGTCATCGCTCAGCAGCTCCTCGCCCAGGGCTACGCCCTGTCCGGCGTGGGCTATGCCCGTCAGGGCTGGGCATCACCCGAGGCCGTGCAGGCTGATGAGCTGCTGTTCAAGCACATCAACGCCGGTGCGATCTCGGGCGTCAAGAAGACCGTCCTGTGGGGCGAGTCCTTCGGTGGCTTCGTCTCGGCGACCGTTGCCGAGCGCAATCCCGGCAAGGTCGCCGGCCTGCTGCCCACATGCGGGGCGCTCGCCGGTCCCGAGGTCGCCATGGCCAATGCCATGACGGTGATGTACACGTGGAAGTCGCTCATCGCACCGACCCTGCGGGTGGCCAACTACACCAGCTACGCGCAGGCCCTGACGGACCTGGCAACGGTCCTGCAGACGCTCGGTGGCGTGGCTGCCGGCACGGTCTCGACCTCAGCGGTCGGGTACCCGGTCGCTCAGGCGAACCTGCTCGGCGGGCTGATGGCTGGTGAGCCGACCGTCTCGTCGGTCTACGACGGCGTCACGGTGAACCCGGCCTTCGGCACCCTCGGCACGGCAGCGGCGCTCGCGGGCGGCTACCAGCCGGCCTCGGCCGGTGGAAGCACTGCTGTGGCGATGCTGCAGAACGTCGGCGCGGCCGCGGCACTGGGCATCATGGTTCGCTACGACCTCGAGCAGCGGGCCCGCCTCGTTGCCGGGATCCCGGCAGACCAGTCGGCGAACTTCACCGACAACGTCAACGTGGCGTACACCAACCTGCTCACTGATGAGCAGCGCGGCGAGTTCGGTGACACGCTGAATGCCTCAACCGTCATGCCGAACCTCCTCAACGCCATGCTGGCGAAGATGGATTCGACGAAGGGCAACGCGGCGGCTCGCTTCCCGGCGAGTGCGGCCGCTTTGAAGGCCGTGCGCTCGCTGCCGGCTCCCAAGGGTGTCTACACGGTGCCCACGGTGCTGATCGCTGACACGTACGACCCGATCGTGCCGGCCGGCAATACCGATGCCTACTTCACCAAGCTGATGGCATCGGCCAAGGCCAAGGGCGCCAAGCCCCTGGTCGCGCAGTACTACACGGTGCCGCCGGCTGATGGCTGGACGACCTTCGCTCCCGGGGCCAAGTCTCCGGATGCGGCGGCCTCCGCGGCCAAGGCGACATCGGGTGTCGGCCACTGCAACTGGACGATCGGAAACGGCATCCAGGTGGTCAACGCGGTTGGCGCACTGAATCGGATCATCAGCAATCCGAGCACCAAGGGCGTCAAGAACGCCAATAAGTTGATGTGGTCCACGGTGGGCGTCAACGGGGACGGGGCCTTCCAGCCGCCGGCCCTGCCGCGACCCAACCTGACGGCCAAGTAGCGGGGCAAGGGTTTGGGGGGCGGGTGACCTGGTCACCCGCCCCCCACGCTTGTGCCCGGGGTGATTTGGCGGCTCGGGCGCCCACCCCGTAGTCTGATCCCACCAAAGACCGCTGGTCGCCGGCCGCAGGAGACTGCAGCCGGTCGAAGGCCCCGCGAATGCGGGCGGCCCGCGCAGGTGAAGCGAGTTCGTCAGGAGCGCGGTTTCGTGCTTCATGACCTGCCCCGTGCGCCTGCGCCGGGGCGTTCTGCATTCCTGGGGCGACATGAAAGGAGCCCCATGGCACGGCCGAACAAGGCGACTTCCGTCGCCGAGCTCGCCGACCACTTCCGCGAGTCGAATGCGGCAGTGCTCACCGAGTACCGGGGTCTGACCGTCGCGCAGCTCAAGACGCTGCGTCGCACGCTCGGATCCACGGTGACCTACGCGGTTGTCAAGAACACCTTGACCAAGATCGCAGCCAAGGAAGCCGGAGTCACCGGTGTCGACGACCTCCTCGCCGGACCGAGCGCTATCGCGTTCGTCAAGGGCGATGCGGTCGACGCAGCCAAGGCAATCCGCAACTTCGCCAAGGAGAACCCGGCCCTGGTGATCAAGGGCGGCCTGATGGATGGCAAGGCACTCAGTGCTGCCGACATCCAGAAGCTCGCTGACCTGGAGTCCCGCGAGGTACTCCTGTCCAAGCTCGCCGGTGCTATGAAGGCGAAGCAGTCGCAGGCAGCTGCCCTGTTTGCTGCTCCGCTCTCCAAGACCGCGCGCGCCCTGGGCGCACTGCAGGCCAAGCTCGAAGCGGACCCGGCCAACGCCGCGGCACCGCAGGCACCTGCTGCCGAGGAGGCTCCCGTCGAGGCTGCTGCCGAGACCGAGGCTCCCGAGGCGACCGACGTCGATGCACCCGCAGAGACCGTTGCTGAAGAAACCGCTGATGAGACCGCCGCTGAGGCACCCGCCGAAGCAGTTGCATCTGAGGAAACCACCGAGGGCTAAGTGCCCACCCGGCCCTCGGCCGGATTTACCCGAAAGGACGCCACCATGGCGAAGTTGAGCACCGATGAGCTTCTCGACGCGTTCAAGGAAATGACGCTGCTCGAGCTCTCTGATTTCGTGAAGCAGTTCGAGGACACCTTCGATGTCACC
>CAJAKT010000015.1 GCA_903940375.1 uncultured bacterium
CAGCCCGCGAATCTGGTCTCGGATGACCTGTTGGCTCTCCTGGTGGTCGTAGATCTCCTCGGGCAGTTCCGAGGTCTCGTCAACGAAGGCGCGGCCCCGCGGCTCGTCGTCCCCGCCGCGGTCGCCGTCCATCCGCGCTTCAAGACTGGCGAGGTAGCCCTTCTGATAGCCGGCCTGTGCCGACTGGATGTCGTCGCGGTCCAGTCCTGTGGCGTGGGCCAGGTCAGCCAGGCTGGGCTCGGCGCCGTGCTCCTGCTGGAAGGTGGCCGTGGCCTGGTCTATCGCCCGCATGCGGGTGCGGACGGCTCGTGGCACCCAGTCCTGTGAGCGCAGTTCGTCGAGGATCGAACCGCGAATCCGCGTGACGGCGTAGGTCTGAAAGGTGAGGCCGAGGTCCATGTCGAAACGGGCGATCGCGTCGATCAGGCCGATGGTGCCGAATCCCACGAGATCACCGCGCTCGAGGCTAGGCGGAAGGGTGATGTTCATGCGCGAGACCACGTAGCGCACCAGCGGGACATACGTGGCAGCAAGCATTGCCCGAGCGCAGGCGTCGTCGCGAATCCGCGCGGCTACCCAGGTGGCTGCCAGCTCGCGGTCGTCATCGAAGATCGGCGCGTAGTGCGCGACCAGATCGTCATCGGCCGGTGTCACGGCTGCATCTGCGCGATCACGTCGCGCCTCCATTCGGGGGTACCCGGGAGGTACTTCCCATATGGGGGTATTGGCCCGTATCGCCGGCGTCGGACCCAGCGCGCACTCCGACCTATGTGACGGCGGCTGCCCCGCCTCGCCGGTAGAGTGGTGAGAGGGAGGCTCGTCGTCCACCATGGACGGCGCACGAGCGCTGCTGTGGTCGACGATGAGGAGGAGCCGGTTCATGGACGCAACGTCCGCCGCTGCCCCGGGTGTCATCGTCGTTGCGGAGCGCCCGGTACATGACCTGCTCGACGGCTCCGGGGTTCATTGGAACGTCCAGGAGCGCCAGCCCAGCATTGCCGCGATGTGGGATGCGCTGTCGGGCGGCCGACTTGATCAGCGCTCGCGGGTTCTGGTCTTCTCCGATGCGCTGATGGCGGGCAACTCCAATGACGAGACGGAATTGGTCCAGACGGCCCGAGCCGTCGTAGCCATGGCGCATGCGGGCGCACACGTGTTCGTGACGGTGTGGCGTCCCGATGCCGAGACCGGTTTCCGCGGCCTGATCGACGAGGCCGCCCGGGCGCAGGACGTTGACCCGGCAACTCTGGGGTACCACCTGCTTCCGATGAGCGGCAGCGCCGGCGAGGTCCTCGACGGAATGCGAACCGTCCTCGAGCCGGAGATCGCCTTCCCGGACTCGTATGCGGGTGAAGTCGACGCCCACCTTTCCCGTGATGGATCTGTGCCGGCCCCCGCTGCACCGGTGGCGGCACCGGTGGAGGCACCGGCGATCGGACTGGCCAAGGGCGGCCCCGGTGCGCCGGGCCGACCCTCGATGCCGCCGATCGGCGGTGCGGCGACACCAGCCGAGGCGCCTCGGGCCAGCGAGTATCCGGCGAGTGCATCCCTCGAACTGCTCGATCGGCCCAAGCTGCCCGGACAGACAACGATCACCGTCACCTCGAGCAAGGGTGGTTCCGGCAAGTCGACCGCGTCGATCCTGCTCGCCGGTTCTATCGCACGGGCCTCGGCCGATGCCGGCAAGCCCCTCTCCGTCTGCCTGATCGACCTCGATACCCGCGATGGACAGGTGGCGTCACTCATCGGCAAGTTCATGCCGACTGCGCTCAACATTCGCGTGCAGCCGGTCTGGGACGAGGAGCGCATCCGTCGCAATCTCGTGCATGCTGATGGGCTCGGGATCGACACCCTGCTCGCGCCGATCCGGCCACGCACCGCAGACACCGTCGGCCCGGACTTCTACCGAACCATTGTGCGCAGCCTCCAGCGCATGTACGACGTGGTCATCATGGACACCAGCGTCCAGTACCTGGAACCGCTTATTGCTGAAGTCGCGCTGGGGGAGGCCGACGAGATCCTGTTCGTGACGACACTGGCGTCGACCGCCGTGCAGGGCATGGCTCGTGCCCTCCGTGAGATCACCGCGCCGCTTGACGAGTCCGGCCTCGGTATCCCGCGGGAGAAGATCGGCATCATCGTCAACCAGTCCGTTGCCAACGTCGGTATGGAACGCGATCAGGTCCTCGCGGCCGGTCTTGGCGTCCCTGTCGTGGGTGTGATCCCGCTGGCGACCAAGGACGTGCTCACGGCCACCAACCTGAACCGGATGTACGCACTTCTCGACCATCCGCTGCTCGGTCCGGCCTACAACGAGCTCGGCCGGGCCTGTCTGCCGGGTCGCGAGCTCGGGCAGTGGACATCGACGGAACCGGCCGTCTCCTCCACGGTCGGCGATGTGTCGGCGGCCACGGCCGAGGCGCATGGTGACATCGACGAGGCGGGGCGCAAGCGGGGCCTCTTCCGGCGCTGAACCCGGCGACGTACGCTGAAGGACCCAGATCCCGGAGGTTGGCATGCCGAACGTGCAAGACGCCATGTCATCGTCCGCGTACGCGCTGTTCGCACTCCAGCAGCCGCTGACCCTCGCGGAGCTGGCGGCCGGTGCATCCGACCGGTCATTCCCGGCAGCCGTCAACCACACTCCCGACTGGTTCGCTGCGGCGGCCGAGGACTCGAGCCTGCTCCAGATGGCGCCCGAACTGCAGGTGCTGCCGACAGATCTTGAGGCCGCCGATCAGGTTGACGTCTCCGGCATCGACCTGATCCATGTCTACGCGCCTGAGTTGACGGGCATCGAGGACATCGAGGAGCCGGTGGTCGAGCCCGAGCCAGCAGCTGATCCGGTTGCGCAGCCGCGAACGTCGACGCAGTTGGGGCTGCTCAAGGAACTCGGGAACCTAGACGCCTGAAACCGATCCCGTGGGCGGCTCGTCGTCCGGGGGATGCTGCGCCGACTGGGCAAGTTCGTCGGCCTCGGCCAGGAGTCGGTTCAGGGCCGCTCGCGAACGAGCCTTCGCTCGTCGCGAGTGCCGTCGGTAGCTCAGTGCAGCTGCGACGCCGATGCCGACCAGCAGCAAGAGCAGCAGCATCGCCACCAGAAGCTCGGCCATTGCGCTTCGCTCAGACCTCGGCCAGAACGGCCTGGACGTCGATGAAGCCGGGCCCGTCGACGATGACGAGTTCAGCGATCCGGCCCGCTGCCTTGATATCGCCCGCAGCTGTGGCGAGTCGGGCAGCCTGTGCCGCCGGTGCCGTGACCGTGGCGATGGTGACGTCTGCCCGCATTGATGCCTTGACCTCGGACTTCGCCTTGCGCACCCCGGTGAGGACGGCGGCAACGTCGGTGATGAGTGCAGGGTCGCCGTCGCCAGCGAGGCTGGCAAGCTGCGCGGCGTCGGGCCAGGACATGCGGTGGATGGAACCCTCCTGCCACCACGACCAGACTTCCTCGGTCGTGAACGGCAGGAAGGGTGCGAACAGGCGCAGCTGCACGCTCAACGCGGTGGCGAGGGTCGCCTTTGCAGACGCTGCAGCATCCGGTCCCTGACCGCCGTAGGCCCGGTCCTTGACCAGTTCGACGTAGTCGTCAGTGAAGTTCCAGAAGAAGGTCTCGGCGAGTTCGAGGGCCTTCGCGTAGTTGAGGTCCTCGAATGCATCCGTTGCCTGCTGAACCGTCTGGGCGAGCTGGGCCAGGAGCGCGCGATCCAGCGGATTCACGATCGCGGCGTCGTCCTCGACGACCTCGAGCGCCAGCGCGAACTTGCTGGCGTTGAGGAGCTTGATGGCCAGCCGGCGACCGATCTTCATCTGGCCGACGTCGAATGCGGTGTCGGTGCCAGGGCGGCCGGATGCTGCCCAGTAGCGGACGGCATCGGAGCTGTACTCGTCGAGCAGCGCCATGGGCGTGACGACATTGCCCTTGGACTTGCTCATCTTCTTGCGATCCGGGTCAAGAATCCAGCCGGAGATGCTGGCGTCTGACCAGGGCAGGCAGCCGTCTTCGAGGTGCGCCCGGACGACGGACGAGAACAGCCAGGTGCGGATGATCTCGTGGGCCTGCGGCCGTAGATCCATCGGGAAGACACGCGACCACAGATCGGGATCGCGCTCCCAGCCACCGGCGATCTGAGGGCTGAGCGAACTCGTCGCCCAGGTGTCCATGACATCGGGGTCGCCCATGAATCCGCCAGCGGTCCCGCGCTGTTCGGCGGTGTAGCCCGGGGGCACGTCGCTGCTCGGATCGATCGGGAGGGTGTCCTCGGCCGGCACGATGGGGGAGTCGTAGACGGGGTTCCCCGCCTCGTCGAGCGGGTACCACAGGGGCAGGGGCACGCCGAAGAATCGCTGGCGGGAGATCAGCCAGTCGCCGTTGAGCCCCTCGACCCAGTTCTGGTAGCGCACCTGCATATGTGCGGGATGCCAGTTGAGCTGCTGGCCCCGCTCGAGCAGTTCGGCGCGGAGCTTCTCGTCGCGGCCACCGTTGGTGATGTACCACTGGCGGGTCGTCACGATCTCGAGCGGCTTGTCGCCCTTCTCGAAGAACTTGACCGGATGCGTGATGGGTCGCGGCTCGCCGACGAGAGCGCCCGACGTCGTCAGGATCTCGACCGTCCGCTCCTTGGCGGTGTGGCTCGTCGCACCGGCGAGCAGGGTGTAGTTCGCGCGGCCGCCATCGGTGGTGATCCACTCGGGCACGTCGGGCAGGATGCGGCCGTCCCAGCCGATGATGGGGCGGGTCGGCAGCTGCAGCTCACGCCACCAGATGACGTCGGTGAGGTCGCCGAACGTGCAGATCATGGCAATGCCCGAGCCCTTCTCGGGATCAGCCAGGCGGTGGGCGACGACCGGGACCTCGACATCGAAGCCGGGCGTGCGGACCGTCGATCCGAAGAGCGGCTGGTAGCGCTCGTCATCCGGGTGCGCGACGAGCGCGACGCAGGCGGCGAGCAGTTCCGGACGCGTGGTCTCAATGAAAACGATGGTGTCGGGATCGGCCGTGGTCGGGAAGCCGACTCGGTGGTAGGCGCCGGGCCGTTCGCGGTCTTCGAGCTCGGCCTGGGCGACGGCGGTGCGGAAGGTGACATCCCAGAGGGTGGGCGCCTCGCTCTGGTAAGCCTCGCCGCGTGCGAGGTTGCGCAGGAAGGCGAGCTGGCTCACGCGCTGCGCGTTGGCATCGATGGTCTGGTAGGTCTGCGTCCAGTCGACGGAGAGGCCCATGCGGCGCCAGAGCTCCTCGAAGACGACCTCGTCCTCAATGGTGAGGCGCTCGCAGAGTTCGACGAAGTTCTTGCGGGAGATCGGGACCTGCTGTTTGGCATCAGGATCGGCCGGCGGCTCGAAGGACGGGTCGTACGGGAGGCTGGGGTCGCAGCGGACGCCGTAGTAGTTCTGCACGCGGCGCTCGGTCGGCAGGCCGTTGTCGTCCCAGCCCATCGGGTAGAAGACCTCGAAGCCGCGCATGCGCTTGTAGCGGGCGATGCAGTCGGTGTGCGTGTACGAGAACACGTGCCCGACATGCAGGGAGCCGCTGACCGTCGGCGGGGGAGTGTCGATCGAGTAGACCTCGGCGCGGACCTTGGAGCGATCGAAGCGGTAGGTGCCCTGCTCCTCCCATACCCCGGCCCACGTGGCCTCGATGCCATCGAGGGTGGGCTTGTCGGGCAGGCGGTTGGCACTCATGGTCCGCAATCCTATTTGCGCTGCTGCCGTACCCGGTTGAGCGGCGGTCTGTGGGGGCTTCTGGGCGTGGTCGGACCCCCAGAGACCGCCACTCAACGGCGAGGGGTGGGTGGTGCGTCACCGTAGACTCCGCGGGTGATCTCCGATGCGGTGGACGAGGCCCGGCTCGCTGGCCTGTGGGCGGAACTCGAAGCCCGGTGGCCGGAGAACATCATCGAGCCGACACTGGCGCGCATCGCGGCGCTGACCGATCTGCTCGGTACGCCGCAGGCGGCCTATCCCGTCATTCACGTCACGGGCACGAACGGCAAGAGCTCGACGGCGCGCATGATCGAGTCGCTGCTGCGGTCCTATGGCCTGCGCACGGGCCTGTTCACCTCGCCGCATCTCGTCGACGCCCGCGAACGCATCTGCTTCGACGGGGAGCCTGTGGCTGCGGACCGACTCCTGGCCACGTGGGAGGAGCTAGCGCCCTATGTCGCGGTCGTGGATGCGAACTCAGCGCGTGACGGTGGCGTGCCACTGTCCTACTTCGAGGTCATGACGGCGCTGGCCTTCGCGGCTTTTGCCGATGCACCGGTTGACGTCGCCGTCGTTGAGGTCGGTCTCGGTGGGGGGTGGGACTCGACCAACGTCGCGGACGGAGTCGTCGCCGTCATCACGCCGATCGGCCTCGATCATCGCGACTACCTCGGTGACACGATCGAGCTGATCGCCGCGGAGAAGGCCGGCATCATCAAGCCCGGGTCTATCGCCGTCGTGGCGGAGCAGGAACTCGCCGCGGCCGAGGTCATCCTGCGGCGCACGGTCGAGGTCGATGCCGTTGTCGCCCGCGAAGGCCTCGAGTTCGGCGTTGCCGCTCGCGGCGTAGCGGTGGGCGGTCAGGTGCTTTCCCTTCGCGGCCTGAATGCGACGTACGACGAGGTCTTCCTGCCGCTGTTCGGCGAGCACCAGGCCCGCAATGCCGCGCTTGCCCTCGCAGCCGTTGAGGCGTTCCTCGGTGGGGTGGGTCCGTTGGATGCCGACGTCGTCCGCGCCGGATTCGCAACGGCGACCTCGCCGGGAAGACTCGAGGTCGTTCGACGCAGCCCGACGGTGATCGTCGATGCGGCTCACAATCCCCACGGCGCGGTGGCGCTCGCCCGAGCCATCGACGACTCCTTCGACTTCACCTCCCTGGTCGGTGTGGTCGGAGTGCTCGCCGACAAGGATGCGCTCGGCATCCTGACGGCCCTGGAGACCTGTCTTCACAGCATCGTCGTGACGCAGCCGTCGTCGCCGCGTGCGCTGGATGCCGACACACTCGGGGCCATTGCAGAGGAGGTGTTCGGTGTCGACCGGGTCTTCGTCGAGCCGGACCTCACCGATGCGCTCGACCGGGCGATCGCGCTCACCGAGGAGTCGGGCGAGTACGGCGGTGCGGGGGTGCTCGTGACCGGCTCGGTCGTGCTCGTGGGTGACGCCCGCAGGCTGCTGGGCAGGCCGGCATGAGGGTGCTCTGCTCGTCGGTGCTCGGGGTGGAGGCGATCGTCGTCTTCCTCGCGACCTCGCTCGCGGCGTCGAACGGATCGGTGTCCAATGTGACGCTCGCCTGGGTGGCAGGGCTGGCGCTGATGGTGCTGCTCGTCCTGGCGATCGGCGTGCTGGGCCGCCCGTGGGGGATCGCGATCGGCTGGGCGATGCAGGTGCTCGTGCTGGCCACCAGCCTCGTCGTCGGCTGGACGATGCTCATCGTCGGCGGCATCTTCGTCGTGCTGTGGTACCTGGCTGTCCACAACGGCCGCCGCGTCGATGCCATGCGTGCACAGGCGAGCGACGGGGACTAGTGGTATCGGCGGTGATACCGTAGCGTCATGGCCATGACTCTTCGCCTTGACGAGCGCACCAACGATGCCCTCCGGGAACGGGCCGATGCCGAAGGCAGGTCCATGCAGGAGGTCGTCAAACTGGCCGTCGCCGAGTACATCGAGCGACATAGCCGACTGGACGCTGTCGACCGAGTTCTCGATGACGAACTCCCGCGCTATGCCGACGCGCTGCGCCGGCTCGGCGAGTGATCTACCTCGACCTCGAGGATCTGCTCCACATCGCGGACCGGGTCCTCGACGGCAACGTCGCCGTTCGCGATGCCGGCTTGCTGGCGTCGGCCGCCGCTCGCCCTCAGACAACGGTCTTCGGCCAGGACGCCTACGCCACCGTGCACGACAAGACAGCCGCGCTCATGCACTCGATCGTCGGGAATCACCCGCTCGTCGATGGCAACAAGCGCCTCGGGCTGGCGGCGGCACTGGCCTTCCTTGGGGTGAACGGCTGGCGGCTGACCCTGACCAACGACGAGGCCTACGACCTCGTCATCGCGATGGCATCCGGCCGGCTCACGGAGGTGGCCGACATATCGGCGATGCTGGCGGCGGGCAGCCGGCCGATCCCTCCTCGTTAGGATGACGGCGCATCGCCCTCGTGGCGCCTCCCCGGTATCTGAAGGAGCAAGTCGTGTCTGAGCGCACCCTCGTCCTGATCAAGCCCGATGGCGTGGCCCGCGGCCTCGTCGGGGAGGTGCTCGGTCGCATCGAGCGCAAGGGCTTCACCATCGTCGCGATGGAACTGCGCACCCTGACCGTGGAGATCGCCGAGGAGCACTACGGCGAGCACAAGGGCAAGGGCTTCTTCGGCGACCTGGTCGAGTTCATCACCAGCAGCCCGCTCGTGGCTGCCGTCATCGAGGGCCCGGACGCGATCGTGCAGTGGCGCAGCATGATGGGCGCCACCAACCCGGTCAATGCCCCCTTGGGCACGATCCGAGGCGATCTCGCGACCGAGATGCAGAACAACGTGACCCACGGATCCGACTCACCTGAGTCCGCAGCCCGCGAGATCGCCCTGTTCTTTCCCGGCCTGGTCTAGTTCATGAAGCCCGCTGCGATCGGACTGGCTGCCGGTGTCGCTGCTGGCGGTCTGGTGGCCGCGGCGTCGCGCGGATCGACGCTCGTGCCCTGGCCGGACAAGGTGCGCACCGCGTTCCCCATCGCGCTCGGCGGGGTCGTCGGACTGTCGGTCGGACTGAAGACCGGTGTCGGGCTCTCGATGCTGCGGGCCGTGACCGGCCGTGGCCCGGGGCCAATCACCACCGTGGCACCCGTGCTCGTCGGCGCCGGCATCGTGGCGGGTGTCTCGATCGCGGGAACTGCTGCGGCTCAGCGGGTTCTGGCGGGTATGGCCTCGCAGGGCAGGGATCTTGACCCGGCGTTCGCGACGCCCCCGACCGATCCGGAGGTCTCCGGCGGTCCGGGCTCAGTGGTGGCTCTTGACGAACTCGGTCGTGAAGGTGCCAGGTTCGTCGGCTCGGTCAGCACAGCGGACGACATCCGGCAGGTGACCGGCCAGGAGCCCGTCGCGACACCCGTGCGTGTCTTCGTCGGTGTCGACGCGGCCAGCACGCCCGAGCAGCGTGTCGGCCTGGCGATGACGGAACTTCGTCGCACGGGTGCCTTCGATCGTGCCCACCTGCTGGTCCAGTCACCAGCGGGATCGGGGTACGCCAACTCGTTCCCGGTCGATGTGCTCGAGGTGCTGACGCGCGGCGACAGTGCCGCCGTCGCCGTTGGCTATGGCCTGCTGCCGTCCTTCCTGTCGATGGGCAAGGTCGAGATCGCGGCTCACACCCAGCGGCTGCTTCTCGACGCCATCCGCGCGGAGCTGCAGACACGTGAGTCCAAGCCGCGCCTGCTGCTCTACGGCGAGAGCCTCGGGGCCAAGGTCCAGGAGGCTGCGGTGCCCGGCGGACCGGCAGACCTGGACCACTACGGAGTCGCGGCTGCCCTGTGGGTCGGCACGCCGGGTGGTGAGCAGGCCGACATCTTCCATGCCCTGTGCGTGGGGGAGTCGTACACCGTCGATCGACCGGAGCAGCTGCCCGAGCAGATGCCGTCGCCCCGGCCGCGGGTGTGGTTCCTCGAGCACGATGGTGATCCGGTCGTGCGGTTCCGGCCGAAGCTGCTGCTGAACCGCCCGGCCTGGCTGCCGACCGACGGATCCCGCGGTCGGAACGTGCCGGAGGACATGGGCTGGAAGCCCGGCATCACCTTCGC
>CAJAKT010000016.1 GCA_903940375.1 uncultured bacterium
CCTCGACCCAGATGCGCGATGCCCGCGCCGTCCGTGCACGCTGCTGCGGCACCGCAACGGAGCCGGACGCGGTACGAGCCGGAGCCGTCGCCGCGGCGGTGGCGCGCGGTCGGGTCAGCGTGACAAGCTCGCCGTCGATCAGGAAGGACGGGCCCAGCCCGAAGGGCCGCCTCGTCCCGTGTCGGTCCTCGAGCATGACGGCCCAGCCATCGGCGCCCTTCTGCCAGCCGACGACGGCCCCGCACCACCCCGTGCGGGCGCACTCGACGACCAGGCCGTTCACCGCCTCGACGGTCGGCACCTTCGGCCCCGTCGCACGCGGATCGTGCGCGAGCACGTCCTTGCCATAGCGGTCCGAGGGCACGTCGCGACGATACGTGCCTGCGACCTCATCCCTGCGCAGACATGCGGCGATACGGTCGGCACGTGGACTGGGCACCCGGCGCGGCGATCACCATCGCCGGCGAGACACTGGCGCGCGACGACTTCCTGGGCCGTGTGCACGACACCGCCCTGACGCTCGACGGCGCGCCAACCATCGCCGTCGTGGCCGAGGCGACGATGTCCACCGTCGTCACCATCGTCGCAGCGCTCGAGGCCGGGGTTCCCGTCGTCCCCCTCAGCCCCGATGCCGGCCAGCGCGAACGCGAGCACGTCCTCAGCGACTCTGGGGCAGGGTTGCTGGCCGAGGGCGGAACCACGTGGGCACTGCCGGGCAATGACACGGTGCCGCGCGGTGATGCAGCGCTCATCCTTTACACGAGCGGGACGACCGGGCCGCCCAAGGGCGTACCCATCCGACCCGATGCCGTCCACGCGTGCATCGCCGGGCTCGCCGACGCCTGGGACTGGACGGCTGACGACGTCCTGGTGCACGGGCTGCCCCTTCACCACGTGCACGGCCTCGTCCTCGGCGTGATCGGGCCGCTTCTCACGGGCTCGGGTCTCATCCACACCGGCCGGCCCACCCCGACCGCCTACGCGGCTGCCCAGGGATCCCTGTACTTCGGCGTGCCCACCGTCTGGTCACGCATCGCACGCGACGTCGATTCCGCGCGCGCGCTCGCGGGGGCACGGCTCCTCGTCTCCGGCAGCGCCGCACTCCCCGGCCCCGTCTTCGATGCACTCGGTGCCCTTGCCGGGCAGGCACCCATCGAGCGGTACGGGATGACCGAGACGCTGATCACCCTCAGCGCACGCGCCGACGAGCAGCGTCTGCGCGGCTCGGTCGGCAGGCCGCTGGCAGGAATCCAGGCGCGGGTCGTCGATGACGCTGGCATGCCGGCAGCGGTCGGGCAGCTCGGCGAGCTGCAGGCCACCGGCCCCTCTGTCTTCGCCGGCTATCTGAACCGGCCGGACGCCACGGCCGCGTCCTTCACCGCTGACGGCTGGTTCCGTACCGGGGATATCGCCACGGTCGACGCCGACGGCATCCATCGCATCGTCGGGCGAGCCAGCACCGACCTCATCAAGAGCGGCGGCTACCGTGTCGGCGCCGGCGAGGTCGAGGACGCCTTGCTTTCCCACCCGGCCGTCGCGGAGGCCGCTGTCGTCGGTGAACCCGATGACGACCTGGGCCAACGGATCGTCGCCTACGTCGTCGCCTCGGGGGTCCAGGGCGACGAGCTCATCGCACACGTCGCCACCACGCTCTCGGCTCACAAGCGACCTCGTTCGGTCGTCTTCGTGGAGGCGCTGCCGCGCAATGCCATGGGGAAGGTCGATAAGGCGCGACTCGGACATATCCCCCCGTCTACGATGACCGCACCAGCCACGAATGGGGACCTGCCATGACCACCCGCACCCGGATCGCCTCCCTCGTCGGCGCATGCGCCCTCCTCGCCGTGACGCTCACCGGCTGCCTCAAGGTCGACGCCGACCTCACGATCAACTCAGAAGCGCAGGGCACCGGCACCGTCGGGTTCGAGCTCCAGAAGGAGGCCGCCGGCTTCATGGGCATTTCCGACCTCGCCGCCTTCGAGAGCTCCGTGACAACCGGTGACCTCTCCGACACTGGGCTGGGCAGTCTCGCCACCTGCGAAACGTCCGAAACCGATCTCGCGTACGTCTATACGTGCTCGTTCGCCGATCAGCCCTTCACCGACTCCAGCGACATGTGGACCATCGCGAAGTCCGGCGACACCGTCACCTTCCACATGGTCAATGCCGGACAGTCGGGTACGGACGGCGCCGATTCCGCTGCCCTGCTCGGCGATTCCTCCCTGGGTTCCGTGAACGTCAAGGTGACCTTCCCGGGAGCGATCACCGAACTGACCGGATCCGCCGCCACGAAGACCTCCGACACCACGGCGACCATCTCGGGAACCTTCACGGACCCGCTCGACGTGACGATCACCAGCGAGGCCGGCAGTGGCGGACCCAAGATCGCCGCCCTGCTCGTCGTCCTGGGAGCGCTTGCCGTCGTCGTGCTCATCGTCATCGTGATCGTCGTACTGCTGGTTCGTCGCCGCAAGCCGGCCGAGAATGCGGCCGCGGTCGTCGCGACGGAAACTGTGGTCCTCGACGATGCGGGCGCACCGACCGAGGTCGTTGAGACCGTGACAGAGACGGTCGTCGAAGAGGTTCCTGAGGCGCCGACGGACAGCACCGACTGAGGCTGCTCAGAAGGCGGCGATGATCGCCGTCAGGATCGGTGCGACGATCAATGCCGGCAGGAGATCACCCACCGGAACCTGCCGAATGTTCAGCAGGCGCAGGCCTACCCCCAGCAGCAGCACGCCGCCGGTGACCGTCAGGGACGCGATCAGTGCGGCTGACATGAACGACCCGAGCAGCGCGCCCAGCACCGTGAGCAGCCCCTGCCACACGCCCACGGACAGCGCCGAGGCAGCGACGCCCCAGCCAAGAGACGCGGCAAATGCCAGCGATGCGAAACCATCGAGTGTGGACTTGAGCACGAGTTGGTCGATGCCCTTGCCGAGCCCGTCACTCAGGGAGCCGAGCACTGCCAGCGGCCCGATGCAGAAGACGAGGGAGGCGTCGACGAATCCCTCGACGAAGCGAGCCCGCGATTGCGTGCCATCACCACGTACGAAGGTCCGCTGAAGCCATCCGCCGAATGCCTCAAGCCGGTCCTCGATCCGCAGGAGCGAACCGACGATGCCGCCGATGACTAGCGCAGCGAGAACAACAAGCAGCGTTCCGCCACTGCCGACGGCGGCGATGTAGTCGTCATCCTTCAGGGCGACGATGTTCAGCCCGCCGATCACGAGGGTGACCAGACCCAGCGCATCGGTCACTGTGCGGCGGGTCCGCTCGGGCAGCCGATGTCCGATGAGAACACCGAGGCCGGCGCCGATGAGGATGGCGACGACGTTGAGGACGGTACCCAGCCCGCGCATTCGACCCCCTTCGAGTGCGCAGCCTACGAGGCCTTATGGCAACTGGTCCGGGTGGGCGGTCGCCCGCAGGAGACCACGCTGGCGCGCGGCCCAGGCCGCAGCCGCCTCATCGACCTCCACCGCCCGGAACGTCACGATGTCGGCGATGCTGAGCAGGCTGAGCCGGTCGAGGTCGACCGTCGCCACCACGGCAACCACGGGGTAGCCGCCCGTCAGCGCACCGTCCGGTCCGAGCACGATCGGCTCGCCGCCCGGCGTCAGCTGGATGGCACCAGGAACCATCGGAGCGCTGGCAACCGATCCGCTCGCTGCCATCGGGCCACCGGCAAGTCGCACACCGGATCGCGCAACGGCGGTGACTGTCCACGGGGTCGCCGCGAAGGCCCGCAGGCCCCGATGCCCGGTGGACACGACACGGACCGGCCCCGAGCCCTCGTCGAGTGCCCGATGGAAGGTTCCGATCCGCTCGCGTCCGTTGACCAGTGCGTCTCCCACGAGCCGGTACCCGGGTCGCAGGATCGCCCCGCCCAGTCGGGAGAACGTGTCGGTCGAAGCAGACCCGAGCACGATCTCCGGCTGCCAGCCGTCGACGACCACGTAGACGGGGCCTCGTCCCTCGGTGGACACCCGGACACGCGAACCACCCGGGACAAGCAGGGTCGTTCCGCAGGCCGCGCGCTGGTCGTCCACATCGACGCGCGCGGGCCCCACGACTGCCAGCAGGACATCCCTGTCTGTCAAGAAGGACACGTCGCCCGACAGGATCTCGATCGCGGGGCACCGCTCGTCCGGCGCGCCCGCGAGCAGCGCCGTCGCAACGAGGTAGCGCTCGCGGTGCACCGCCCCCGACATCGGGACACCCACGTTCGCGAATCCCGCCCGGCCACCGTCCTGAACGGTCGCGAGGGTCGCCCCAGTGACTGTTGCGAGCGTTGAACTCATCGCGGCTCCTCAACGAACCGCACACGATCGCCGGGATGAAACAAGGTGGGCGAGGACTCATCCATCGGGTCGAAGAGCCGTGCCGCGGTTCGGCCGATCAGGTGCCAGCCGCCGGGCATGGCCTCGGGGTAGACAGCGCTCATCCCTGCAGCAACCGCGACGCTCCCGGCCGGCACCCGTGCGCGCGGCTGGTCACGTCGCGGCAGACGCGACCAGTCGACTGACCTGGCGCCATCGGGAATGAGGTAGCCGAAGCCGGGGGCGAATCCCATCATGGCCACTGTCCAGCGCTGTTCCGTGTGCGCCGCGACGAGCCCGACGATGCCCAGGCCCAGGGTGGCCGCCGCCTCCACGAGGTCATCGCCGTCGTAGCGCACCCGGATGATCACCTCGGGGTGATCCGACGTTGCCGCAGTCGTGTTGGCAGCCACGCCGGCCAGCGCCTGGCGGACATCCCCCAGCAGCGACGCATCCGGCACGCGGTCTTCGACGAGGACTGACTCCATTCCCGCGCGCACGCGCCGGCCAGGCAGTGCCTGCTGCAGCGCCTCGACAACACCCTGCCTGGTGTCGGGCGCGCGGAGCAGCACGGCGACCGCACGGTCACCAAACCACTCGACCGACTGCGCCGGGCCCGACAGACCCGTCATGGCCAGCGGCTCGGCGCGACAACGCGGATCCCGGCACCCTCCAGGGCGGATCGCACCTCGCGTGCCATGCCCACGGCGCCCGGGGTGTCACCGTGCACGCAGATCGACGAGGCCGACATGCGGATGGCGCTGCCGTCGACGGCAATGACGACGCCCTCACACACGATGCGCAGCACCTGATGCACAACCACGTCTGTCTCGTGCAGCACCGCACCGGGAGCAGTGCGCGGCACCAAGGTGCCGTCTGCCGCATACGCGCGGTCGGCGAACGCCTCCGCAATGAACGGCACATTCCGGCGCAGGCAGGCGCGGTGAAGTGACGAGCCCGGCATCCCCATCACCGGCAGGCCCGGGTCACCGGCATCAGCAGCTGTCCGCGCGAGCCCGTCAAGCAGCGCATCGGATAGGCCGTCATCGACCATCGCATCGTTGTACAGCGCACCGTGTGCCTTGACATGCGACATCGCCACGCCATGGCGAGCACAGGCAGAAGCTACGGCCATCGACTGCTCATGGACGAATGACGCAATCGCCTTCCTGTCGTGCTCGTGAGCACGGGACACGCGCCCGAAGCCTTCCAGGTCGGGGTAGGACGGGTGCGCGCCGATCGCAACAGACGAGGCGACGGCGAGGCGGATCGCCTCATCGAGGACGACTCCCCCGCCCGCGTGGCCGCCCGCAGCGACGTTGGCCGACGTGACAACGCCGAACAGGGCCTCGTCATCACCGCACTCCTCGCCGACATCGGCATTGAGGTCGATCACGTCGCTCACAGGAGGAGTCTAGGTTCGTCGACATTCCCCTGCCGATAGCGTTTCCGCATGACGACAGCACTGCCCGTCGAGGTCTGGTCCGATGTGGTGTGCCCCTGGTGCTGTGTCGGTCGAGCCGAGTTGCAGCGAGCCCTCGCTGGTTTCGAGCACGCCGACGCGGTCGACGTCACCTGGCGCAGTTTCGAGCTGGACCCTGCTGCGCCAGCAATACAGACCGCGTCACTCGCCGAGCAGCTGTCGCACAAGCTCGGCGCAGGCACCGAGCAGGTCCAGGCGATGTTCGCCGGCATTGCCGCACGCGGAGCGGAGGTCGGCATCGACTTCCGCTTCGACATCGCTCAGTCGGGCAACACCTTCGACGCCCACCGGCTGCTCCACCTGGCCAGGGCCGAAGGCAAGCAGGACGTGCTCAAGGATCGTCTCTTCACCGCCTACTTCACCGAAGGCGAGGCCATCGGTGACCCCGTGACCCTCCGGCGGCTCGCCATCGAGGCCGGCCTGAATCCGGAATCGGTCGAAGGCGTGCTTGCATCCGACCGGTTTGCCACCGAGGTGCGTGCCGACGAGGAGGAGGCCCGCAGCCTGCAGGTCTCCGGCGTGCCCTTCTTCGTCATCGACCGACGCTATGGCGTTTCCGGGGCCCAGCCCGCCGCAACCCTGCTGTCCGCACTGCAGCAGGCCTGGGCCGACCGCAGCGCGCGCTAGCCTCGATCAGACGGAGACGGAACTCACCTGCGGCGTCTCCGCCGCCGGGGCTGGCCGCGCGAGCAGGTAACCCTGACCCCAGCCGATCCCGGCCGCCTGCGTTGCCAGAAGCTGGTCGGACGTCTCGATGCCCTCCGCGATGGAGATCGCCCCCACTGCCCGGGCCAATTCGCCTGCGGCGCGCAAGAGCCGGGCACCACGAGGCGTCCCTGAGCGCTGAATGAATGCTCTATCGATCTTCACGCCCTCAATGGGGAACGTCTGCAGGTACGCGAGAGCGGAGTAGCCGGTGCCGAAATCATCGATGGCGATCCGCACTCCCATGTCATGCAACTGGCGCAGCTCATCCTCCACGGATTCACCCGAGGTGAGCAGCGACGTTTCCAGCACCTCGATGCCCAGATTCGAGGGCGGGATGCCATGGCGATCGAGCATCTCCCGCACGAGGGCGGGCAGCCGACCACGACCCAGCTGACGCGGCGAGACGTTCACGGACATCAGGTGATGCTCGTATCCGGGAATCGACTGCCACCGGGCCTGAACCGCCAGCGCGTGATCCAGCACCCAAGCACCGACGTCCTCGATCAACGGGCCGGATTCGATGGCGGTCAGGAAGGAGGCCGGCGACAGCAGGCCCTCGACCGGATCGTCCCAGCGCAGCAACGCCTCGGACCCGACCGTGCGTCCGGATGCCAGATCCACGAACGGCTGGAAGTGCAGCACGAACTCATCGGCGGCAAGCGCCTCCGAGATCCGCTCCCGGGAGATGGCCCGCGCCCGCACGTCGACTCGCTGCTGGTCAGCGAAGAGGGTCCAGCGATCACGGCCCGCCTGCTTGGACACGTACATGGCCGTCTCCGCGTCGCGCAGCATTGCCTGCGCATCACCGGAGTAGGGCGGGCTCATCACGACCCCGTAGCTGGCGCTCGGCCGAACCGAAGCGATGTCAAGGTTGATCGCCTCCGCGAGCGCCTCTCGGATGCGATGACAGGCTGCACCGAAGTCCCAGTCCGGCGGGATCTCTCGCATCAGGAAGGCGAATTCGTCGCCACCGAGCCGGGCAACGAGATCCTGCGGTCCTGCCAGCGCGTCCAGCCTCTCAGCGACCGTCTCGAGGAGTCGGTCACCGTAGGCGTGGCCGAAAGCATCGTTGACGTCGCGGAAGTCGTCGAGGTCGATGAGCACCAGGGCGAAGGCCGAGCGGTCGGAGGTATCGAGACACCCAGCAATGCGGGCAAGCAGGGACTCACGATTCCAGAGGCCGGTCAGTGCATCGTTCGATGCCCGGTAGCCGAGTTCCGCCTCCGCCAGTCTGCGCCTGGTGATGTCGACGTGCGTGACCACGGCGCCCTCGCCACCGACCAGCGGAAGCACCTGCATGTGGTACCACAGGGTGTCCCCTGCGGCCCTCATCTCGTAGTCGAGCTCGAATCCCGTCAGAGTGCCGTCCAGCACCCGCCGGATTCCGTCCAGCGCCCGAGCAGCACTCTCGGCGCCACCAAGCGACGTGGCGGCCGCGCGCTGGCACACCTCGAGGTAGTCGACACCTGTCCAGTCCGGTTCCGGCTCGTCGGCATAGTCGCGCCAGATGCGATGCCACTCCTGATTCGTCGCGACGATCCGCCCGTGACGATCAAGGAGAGCACTCTGCGACGGCAACGAGTCGAGAATCGCTCGC
>CAJAKT010000017.1 GCA_903940375.1 uncultured bacterium
CGATTACGTGGTCACGAGTATCGACGCCAAGCTTCAGTCGGTTGTGGAAGAGCAGCTCGTCGCGGCGGTCCGGCGCGCCCAGCAGCAGGGCTACGGCGGCAAGTCCGGTGCCGCCGTCGTCGTTGACGTCCAGACCGGACGCGTGCTGGCCATGGCCAGCTACCCGACCTATGACCCGTCCATCTGGATCGGCGGCGTCAGTAAGAAGCAGTACCAGGACCTGATTGACACCAAGGCTTTGTCGTCGAACGCGTACCAGGGGCAGTTCGCGCCCGGCTCGACATACAAGGTGGTGAGCACCGCGGCCGCGGGCAAGGACGGCTTCAACCTCTACGGCAGCTACAACTGCCCGAGTTCCCTGACCATCGGCCCGCAGACCTTCCGCAACTTCGAGTCATCGGCATATGGACCCATCTCGTTGACCCGCGCCCTCGAGGTGTCCTGCAACACGGTCTTCTACGGAATCGCCCGGAAGATGTGGCAGCAGGCGGGCGGTCCGGATGCGGCGCTCGATGCAGCTGATCCCATCGCCGAGGCCGCGGCGACCTTCGGCCTTGGCGAGGCGACCGGTATTGATCTGCCCGGTGAGGCATCCGGTCGAATCTCGAGCCGCGAGTTCAAGAGGCAGAACTGGGAGGACATGAAGGACACGTGGTGTCGCAATGCCCAGACCGGCTACCCCGAGACACGAAAGACCGACCCGAAGCTCGCCGACTACTACACCGCGCTCGACAAGGAGAACTGCACTGACGGATACCAGTGGCGCGCAGGCGATGCGCTCAACGCGGCGATCGGACAGGGCGACACCACCGTCACCCCGTTGCAGATGGCCATGGTGTATTCCGCAGTGGCCAACGGCGGCAAGCTCTACCAGCCGCAGGTGGCCAAGGGCATCGTCAGCGCCGACGGCACCGTCGTGAAGGAATTCCCGCCCATCCTCAAGGCGAAGGTCGACGTGCCGAAGTCCGCGATCAAGTTCCTCCGCAACTCCCTGCCGGGTGTCACGACTGATGGGTCCGGTGAGACTCCGTTCCTCGGCTTCCCGCTGGACCAGATCCCGGTGGCGTCGAAGACCGGATCCGCGCAGGTGACCGGCGACAAGGCGTCGACCTCGTGGTTCGCCTCCTATGCGCCCGCGAACAAGCCCCGGTATGCCATCGTCATGATGGTGACGGAGGGCGGCACCGGGTCGAAGACATCGGGCCCGAGCGTGCGCCGGATCTACGAGGAGCTGTTCGGCGTGAAGAATGGCGTCGTGCGCCCGCAGGACAGCATCCTCGTCGGTGGTGAGCCGCAGGCCACGCTGCCCGCGGTGCGGTCCGACGGCACTCCCGTGACACCCAAGGGACGCGACGCCGGCGTTGCCCCGAGTCGCCCGCAGGCGGGAGGGTCCGGCTGATGAGTGCGATCTTCGCTTCTGACATGCGAACCCGGCCGATGTCCCGTGGCTCGGGGGGTTCGGGCTACTGGCGTGATCTTGACTGGATCCTGCTGATCGCGGCCATGACCGTCACGGTCTTCGGCTCGATGCTGGTGTGGTCGGCGAGCCGCGCGGACATGGCATCCGACAGCGACCCCCAGTCGTATCTCAAGCGCCACCTGATCAACGTCGTGATCGGCGTCGCGCTGGGCTTCGTCGCGTCGCGGATCGACTACCGCTGGCTGCGTGCCTACACGCCGATCATCTACGGGCTGTCGGTGTTCCTGCTCATCCTTCCGTTCGTCCCCGGCATCGGGGCGACGATTGCGGGTGCACGCGCATGGATCGACCTGCCGGGCGGCATGACGCTTCAGCCGTCTGAGTTCGCCAAGGTCGCGGTCATCTTGATGATGGCGGTGATCCTGGGGGAGAAGCGCGATGCCGAGAGTGAACCACGCGACCGTGATGTGCTGATCGCGGTCGGGCTGGCCGTCTTCCCGATCCTCATCATCCTGGTGCAGAACGACACCGGCACCGTCCTGATCCTGGGCTCGGTTGCCCTCTCGATCATCGCGGTGTCGGGCGCTCGCACAAGGTGGGTTATCGGCCTCATCGGCGGCGCTGTCATCGGGATCCTGCTGGCGATCCAGCTGGGCCTGCTGAAGGAGTACCAGGTCCAGCGGCTCACGTCCTTCATGAACCCATCCGCGGATGTGTCGAGCGCTGCCTACAACTCCAATCAGGCCCGCATCGCGATTGGCGGCGGTGGGATGTTCGGCCACGGGCTGTTCCAGGGACCGCAGACCCAGGGCAAGTTCGTCCCGGTCAATGAGAGTGACTTCATCTTCACGGTTGCGGGCGAGGAACTTGGCTTCGTTGGTGCGGCCATCCTGATCCTGCTCCTCGGCATCGTGCTCTGGCGAGCGGTCGTCATCGCCTATCGGGCCGACGACATGTACGGACGGCTGGTCGCCACGGGCATCGTGGCCTGGCTGGCCTTCCAGATGTTCGAGAACATCGGCATGTCCCTGGGGATCATGCCCATCACCGGAATCCCGCTGCCGATGGTGTCGGCCGGAGGCACGTCGATGATGGCGACCTGGATAGCCATTGGCCTGTTGCAGAACGTCCGCCTGCACGCGGTGCGGGCCGGCGTGTGACGCTCGCTCGCCGCATGATGGGGGAGCGCCCGGCTACGGCAACGTTCGGCCGGTTGAGCCCGCTTGTCGTCGGGGTGCTCGGAGGGTCCGCGTTTGCGGTCCTGTCCTTGCTCTCGGCATGGCGTGGCCGCACGAGCACCGTGACGATGCCAGCGGCGTACCTCTGGCTCGTGACGTACGACCACGGATTCATCAAGCGCGGGTTGGTGGGAACTCTCGCGACAGCACTGGCTGGTGGCTCAGCGGTGGACTTCATGACGGTCCTGCGATGGCACACGATCGTGACTTTCGTGGTCGTCGTGAGTTTGGCTGCCTGGCTGGGACTGGTCGTCGCGCAATCAGGATCACGTGCTGCGGCCTGGCTGGTGTTCTTCGTCGGAGCGCTCGCAGCCGCGGCTCACACGTTCCCGACACTTCTCCTAGCTGTCGGCTATCTCGATCCCTTCATCATCCTGTTCGTGATCGCATGCGCGTTGCTGATGGCGCGGGGTCACCTCTTGGCTGCCTCAATCGTCGGAGTCATCGGGACAGTGGCCCACGAGACCTTCGTTGTCCTGTGGGCGGTGCTGGCCGTGCTCGCCTTCGCACTCGTGAGCGGAACTGGCTCATCGCTCCGGCGAGGGTGGGTGCTGGTTCTTCCCTTCCTATCTGGGGCTGCCGTAATGCTCGCGAACAATCCGGACGCTGGTGCAGCGGAAATCCGGAGTCTGGGCTTTCCGCCCGACGTAACCCAGAACCTGACGAGTGCTCCCTTCCACGAGACGCTGGTATCAGCCTGGTTCACGATGCTGCCGGGCCATGCCCTGTACTGGAGATTCGAACTCGTCGCGGTGATCATCTTCGCCGGACCTGCCGCGCTGGCCGCAGCCCTGTACCTCTGGTCTCGATGGGGTCAGTTGACCAGGGCGGAGGCAGTGGCGGTGCTGGTAGCGGCCGTTGTTCCGTGCCTCGTTGTGATCCTCGCGTCCGACACGAGCCGCTTTCTGGTCCGTTCGCCGGTCATGGTGCTGATCACGGTGCTTGTCCTTGAGTCCCGTCGGCGCCCGCCTCCGCGAATGAACCGGGCCGTCGGCATCATGGTCGTAGTCGCGTGCATCGCCTGGCTGGCGATGCCGCGGATGTACTGGTACACCGGCATCCCATTCGGCGGGACCGAGGTACTTTCGCTACTGGGTATCCTTCACGGGTGACCCCCTCCACCCCTCGTGGCGCCAGCGTGTTCGATGCCCTGGAGCAGCTGCTTCCGTTCGTGACCAAGCCGATCCAGTATGTGGGCGGCGAGGTGAACGCCGTCGTCAAGGAGTGGGACGACGTCGAGGTGCGCTGGGCGCTGATGTACCCGGACGCCTATGAGGTTGGTGCCCCCAACCAGGGCGTGCAGATCCTCTACGAAGTGATCAACGAGCGGGACGATGCATTGGCGGAGCGCAGCTATGCGGTGTGGCCGGACCTCGAGGCGCTGATGCGCGAGCAGGGCGTGCCGCAGTTCACCGTCGACGCGCACCGTGCGGTTGGTGACTTCGACGTCTTCGGGCTCTCGTTCAGCACCGAACTCGGCTACACGAACATGCTGACCGCGATCGACCTCGCCGGGGTCCCGCTTCTCGCGGTCGATCGTGACGAGTCGCACCCGGTGATCGTGGCTGGTGGTCACGCGGCCTTCAACCCCGAGCCGATCTCCGACTTTATCGATGCAGCAGTTCTGGGTGACGGCGAGGAAGCCGTCCTGCTTATTACCGACATCGTCCGCGACTGGAAGCGCGAAGGTCGCCCCGGCGGGCGCGAGGAGCTGCTTCTCCGGCTGGCCCGCACCGGCTCGATCTATGTCCCGCGCTTCTACGACGTCGACTACCTCGAGGATGGTCGCATCCAGCGCGTCGCGCCGAACCGGCCCGACGTCCCGTGGCGCGTGCGCAAGCACACGCTGATGAATCTCGACGAGTGGGCCTACCCGAAGAATCCCTTGGTGCCACTCGCTGAGACCGTGCACGAGCGGATGGGCGTCGAGATCTTCCGCGGCTGCACGCGGGGCTGCCGGTTCTGCCAGGCCGGCATGATCACCCGGCCCGTGCGTGAGCGCAGCATCACGAGCATCGCCGAGATCGTGCAGAACGGGCTGGAGAAGACGGGCTACGAAGAAGTCGGCCTGCTGTCCTTGTCGAGCGCTGACCACTCGGAGATCGCCGACATCGCCCGCAACCTCGCCGATCGCTACGAGGACAGCAAGGTCTCGCTGTCGCTGCCGAGCACACGCGTCGACGCGTTCAATGTCGACCTCGCCAACGAGTTGTCCCGCAACGGTCGTCGCAGTGGCCTCACGTTCGCTCCTGAGGGCGGCAGTGAGCGCATGCGGAAGGTCATCAACAAGCAGGTGACCGAGGAGGACCTCATCCGCACGGTCACCACGGCCTACGCCGGTGGCTGGCGCCAGGTGAAGCTCTACTTCATGTGCGGGCTGCCGACGGAGACCGACGATGACGTGCTGCAGATCGCAGCGCTGGCAAGCGAGGTGATCCGCGCCGGCCGTGAGGCGAGCGGGCGTAAGGACATCCGCTGCACCGTGTCGATCGGCGGCTTCGTTCCGAAGCCGCATACCCCGTTCCAGTGGGCGGCCCAGCTCGACCACGAGACCACGGATGCGCGCCTCCACAAGCTGCGCGACGCGATCCGTGCCGACCGTCAGTACGGCAAGGCAATCGGCCTGCGGTACCACGACGGCAAGCCGGGCATCGTCGAAGGACTCCTGTCGCGTGGTGACCGGCGGGTGGGAGCGGTGATCCGCCAGGCCTGGGCCGACGGAGCGCGGTTCGACGGATGGAGCGAGCACTTCTCCTATGACCGCTGGATGGCGGCTGCTGAGCAGGCCCTGGCCGGCCAGGTGGTCGATGTCGACTGGTTCACCATCAGGGAGCGGCAGCGGGTGGAGGTGCTGCCCTGGGACCATCTCGATTCGGGCCTTGATGCCGAGTGGCTGTGGGAGGACTGGCAGGACGCCCTTGCCGAGGTCGCTGTAGACGACTGCCGCTGGACGCCCTGCTTCGACTGCGGTGTCTGCGACCAGATGGACACCGAGATCCAGGTCGGACCGACGGGGATCGTCAATCTGCCGATGCCAACGCTGCCGGATCGCAGCCCCGTCCTCGCCACGACCGGCGGGGAGTAGCCGGTGGCAAGGCCAGCGCCTGACCGTGATGTCGCGCCCACGGTGCAGCGGCTGCGGCTGAGATACGCGAAGCGTGGTCGGCTCAGGTTCTCCAGCCATCGCGATTTCCAGCGGGCCCTGGAGCGGGCCCTCCGGCGAGCCGACATCCCCATGGCGTACAGCGCCGGGTTCTCGCCGCACCCCAAGGTCTCCTATGCGAACTCCGCCCCCACCGGTGTAGCCAGCGAGGCGGAGTACGTCGAGATCGGCGTTGCCCTGGCCTGCAACCCCGACGCCGTGCGGGCTGCCCTCGATGCAGCCCTGCCGCCCGGACTGGATGTGGTCGAGGTGGTCGAGGCACGCACGTCCGACTTCGCGAACCGGCTCGAGGCGAGCGTCTGGCGGCTCGAGTTGCCGGGCGTGAGCCGGGCACAGGCCGAGCGGGCGGTGACCCTGCTGCTGGCCCAGACCGAGGTGCTCGTCGATCGGATGACGAAGAACGGACGCCGCACCTTCGATGCCCGAAGTGCCGTGATCGTGGCGGAATGCGCGGCGGACGCGGGGCTGGGTGGCGACTGTGCGATACTCACCTTGGTCGTTCGGCACGGAACCCCGTCCGTTCGACCCGACGACGTTCTCTCCGCGCTGAGTCGCGTGGCTGACCTCGTGCCGCCGAAGCCCCCACGGGTGACCCGGCTGGCACAGGGGCCACTCGATGAGGCCGGAACCTCGGTGGTCGACCCGTTTGCCCCTGACCGGGCCGGGTAGGTCATCACCCGCCACCATGGCGGACAACAAGGGAACGGCGCCGGTGGAGCGAGTCCAGCCGCGCCCTATGCGCGATCCTCGCACCGCACATCTGAAGGCTTGACGAGGTGCGGAATGACCGACACCTCGCACGAGAGGTGTGCACGGCCAGGCGAGAGCCGGTGAGTGCACCGCTAAGGAGCACGACCACATGGTCGACGAGAACAACGTAAGCACTGACGGCACCACCGGAGAGGTGGCCAAGCGCGTTCGTCGCCGGGCGGCCAGCCGACCCGCCGGTCCGCCCGCGGCGGTAGAGCCCGAGGCCGCCCCCAGCCCTGCCGCCCAGGAGTCGACGTCGGCGGACAAGCCGGTCAAGAAGGCGGCCCGCAAGAGCACCAAGAAGGCGACGCCCGCGGCCGAGGTACCGGCAGCACCAGTGGCTGACCCGCCGGTCAAGAAGACCGCGCGGAAGAGCACCAAGAAGTCCGCAGCATCCGTCGAGGACGCGCCTCCGGCGGCTGAGGCGTCAGGCACGCGGATGGCGGCCCCGGCGTTCGTTGCCCCCCTCTTCCAGGCCCCCGACGCGGCCGGTGCAGAGACCGCCGATGCGGATGCTCCTGCCAAGCCCGCCAAGCGCACCCGCCGGAAGGCAACCGCCCCGAGCGCAGCTGAGGCCGAGGTCGAGGTCGAGGCAGCACCCGCGGCCGGCGCAGAGACGGACGATGACGAGGGCGGTGAGGACGGTGCCCGTCGCCGTCGCCGCCGCCGTGGTGGCCGTGGCCGCAAGCGCCGCACCGGAGAGGACGATGGCGATGCCTCGGCCTCGACGGCCGAGGAGGACGGCGAAGACGATGCAGCCGAGTCCGATGACGATGGGGACAGCCCGGCGGGCAAGCGTCGACGCCGCCGTCGCCGCCGTGGCGCGGATGGCGAGCCGGACGGATCACCCGATGACCCGCCGAACACCGTTGTCCGGGTCCGTGAGCCCCGCTCGCGGGGTGGCAGCGGCGCGGGCGAGAAGGGCAGTGACGATGTCACCAGCCTGCGCGGCTCGACTCGGCTGGAGGCTAAGAAGCAGCGTCGCCGAGAGGGCCGGGAGGCCGGTCGCCGTCGCGCACCGATCCTGACCGAGGCCGAGTTCCTGGCGCGACGTGAGTCCGTCAACCGGATCATGGCCGTGCGGCAGAAGGGCGATCGCACGCAGATCGCGGTGCTGGAGGACGGTGTCCTGGTCGAGCACTACGTCACGCGTGGCTCGTCCTCGTCGATGGTGGGCAACGTCTACCTCGGCCGCGTGCAGAACGTCCTGCCGAGCATGGAGGCCGCATTCGTTGACATCGGCCGCGGCCGCAATGCGGTCCTCTACGCGGGCGAGGTCAACTGGGATGCTGCCGGGCTCGAGGGTCAGCCGAAGCGCATCGAGTTCGCGCTGAAGTCCGGCGATCCCGTTCTCGTCCAGGTCACCAAGGATCCGGTCGGGCAGAAGGGTGCCCGCCTGACCAGTCAGATCTCTCTGCCGGGCCGATTCCTCGTATTCGTTCCCGACGGCTCGATGACGGGGATCAGCCGCAAGCTGCCCGACACGGAGCGCAGCCGACTCAAGAACATCCTCAAGCGCGTCATGCCTGAAGATGCCGGCGTCATCGTGCGCACGGCCGCTGAAGGTGCGCCCGAGGAGGCGCTCGAGCAGGACGTCGCGCGGCTAACCGCCCAGTGGCAGGACATCAGCGCGGCCGTGACGTCTGCGACCCCGCCGACCCTGCTGTACAGCGAGCCCGATCTGGCCATCAAGGTTGTGCGCGACATCTTCAACGAGGACGTCAACACCCTCGTTGTCTCGGGCGACACGGCCTGGACGGCACTCAGTGCGTACATCGGTGCCGTCGCGCCGGATCTCGCCGAGCGCCTGCAGCACTGGGTCGGTACGGGCGATCTCTTCACCGAGTATCGCGTCGATGAGCAGCTCATGAAGGCGTTGGACCGCAAGGTCTATCTGCCGTCGGGCGGATCACTGGTCATCGATCGCACGGAGGCCATGACGGTCGTCGACGTCAACACCGGCAAGTTCACCGGGCAGGGCGGGAACCTCGAGCAGACCGTGACTCGGAACAACATCGAGGCGGCAGAGGAGATCGTTCGTCAGCTCCGGCTGCGCGACATCGGCGGCATCATCGTCGTCGACTTCATCGACATGGTGCTCGAGAGCAATCGTGATCTCGTCCTGCGTCGTCTGGTGGAGTGCCTGGGCCGCGATCGCACGAAGCATCAGGTTGCTGAGGTGACGTCGCTCGGGCTCGTGCAGATGACGCGCAAGCGCATCGGTTCAGGTCTGATCGAGTCCTTCTCGGAGACGTGCGAGCACTGCAGTGGCCGCGGTATCCGGGTCTCCCTCCATGCCGACCACGACCACGCGGAGGCCTCGCCGAAGTACCGTCGGCCGGCCAATGCCGTGGACCCGGCGGATGTCGCCGCGCGGGCTCTCGCCAGCCACGAGGACGTGTCTGACGACGCGTCGGATGACGTGACCGAGGTCACAGATGCCGACAACACCGCTCTCGATGTGATCGAGGAAGTCGAGGCGGCGATCGAGGCAGGAGCGGTCTCCCATGAGGAGATCGAGACCGAAGAGGTCATTGAACTGACGACGGAAGACCCCCAAGACCCGGACGCCTAAGGGGGCGGTTTGACCCTCGAGGAGGGTCATCCGTATCCTTGGACCTTGTGCCTCGGGGCTGACA
>CAJAKT010000018.1 GCA_903940375.1 uncultured bacterium
AGCCGGCGGCTGACGCTCATCGCCCTTGCGGTCGGCATCCTGCTCTGGGCAGTCGGCTCGGCCATCCTCAATGCCGCCGTCCCCGCCTCCGCGACGACCTTCCCCGCGCCCGGTGAGTTCTTCTTCCTCACCTCGTATCTGGGCCTGGGCGCCTTCATCGTGCTCGACGCCACGTCACGCGGTTCACGCGCCGAGACCGCCTGGCTGGATGCCGCGATCGTCCTGGGCGGAACCGCCGCAATCGCGGGCAGCCTGTTGCTGACTCCGTTCGCCAGCAACTTCCCGGAGGGCGGCATCCCGCTCCTCCTCGCCGTGCTCTTCCCGCTCATCGACCTGGTACTCGCCCTCGTCGTGGTCGGGCAGTGGGCACTGTCGGCTCGGCCGTGGTCCTGGCGGACCGCATCCCTCATCTCCGGCTTCGTCCTCCTGGCGATCGCCGACTCCAGCCTCGTCCTCAACCTGTCTACGGGCACATACGCCTTCTCGATCTATCTCGACATGATGTGGGGCGCCTCGTTCATGCTGATCGTGGGCGCGGCCGTTGCGCCGCGTCCACCACAGGTCAGCCTGGCTCGCAGACTGCCAGGCGGCTTCCTCATCGCGTCCTTCGTCGCAGCGATCGTCCTGCTCCTCGTGCGCCCGCAGGGAGTGCTCGGCTGGGCGATCTCGATACCGGCCGCAGTCACGCTGCTCGCCACGGGAGCGCGCCTTGCAGTCGCGCTGCGTGAGTCTCGGCAGGCCGGCGAGGCCTTCCAGCTGGCGCAGACCGATGACCTCACGGGGCTGCCGAACCGACGCGCGGTGCTGCGTGCCCTTGACGATGGGATCGCCGCACAGCGGCCCATGGGCCTGATGCTCCTTGATCTCGACGGTTTCAAGGAGGTCAACGACACCCTCGGACACAGCGCCGGTGACACCCTGCTCGAACTGATTGCCCTGCGCATGCGCGACTCCCTGCCACAGGAGATCCAGCTCGCCCGCATCGGCGGCGACGAGTTCGCGATCCTCGTCCATGACGACGACGAGCTCGATCTTCTTGAACGGGCGCAGTCCATCAGGCAGACCCTGCTCGCCCCCGCCAAGGTCGATGGCATGGATCTGGCGATGCACGCCTCACTCGGGATAACGATCCGCGAGCCGGGTGACACTCGTGCCGCCGATCTGCTCCGCCGGGCCGACGTGGCGATGTACGAGGCGAAGGTCACTCGCTCGGGTGCCCAGCTCTACGACGCGCAGCGCGACGAGTTCTCCCGTCAGCGCCTGCGCATGGGCGAGGAGCTGCGACGCTCCCTGCAGAAGGGCCACGTCGTCGTCTGGTACCAGCCGAAGGTCGACGCCATGACGCAGATGGCGGTCGGTATGGAGGCACTCGTGCGCTGGGCGCATCCCGAGCGCGGCATGATCCCGCCGATGGCCTTCCTGTCGGTGGCCCGGCGATCTGGCCTCATGCACGAACTGTCCGAAGTGGTCGCCCGCGCCGCGGTCGCTGATGCCCAGAAGTGGCAACGAGCGGGCCTCGACCTCAACGTCGCCATCAACCTCGCACCCTCCGAGCTGCTCAGCGGCAAGCTGCTGCCACTGCTGTACGACTTCATCCACCGGGCGGAGATCCCCTCGCACACCATCACGGTCGAGGTAACCGAGGACACCTTCCTCGCCGATCCTGAGCGCGCCCGCGACATCCTGACCGAGGTCAGGCGCCAGGGCCTGAAGACATCGATCGATGACTACGGGACGGGGTTCTCGTCCCTTGCCTATCTACGCGACCTTCCGGTCACCGAGTTGAAGATGGACCGTTCCTTCGTTGCCACGGTATGCGCGGACGACCGCAGCCGGCTCATCGTCTCCTCGACCATCGACATGGCACACGCACTTGATCTGCGCGTCGTCGCCGAGGGCGTCGAGAGTGCGGCGGTCGCCTCCGAGGTTGTCGCCATGGGTGTCGACCTCCTGCAGGGGTACCACCTGTCACCACCCATGCCCGCGAACCAGGTCGAGGCGTGGGTGCGGCAGTGGAACGAGCAGTCGATGATCTCCCGCTCGTCCGACAGCCCCGGCCACTGGCGGGACTCGTCGGTCTCCTGACCGCACGCAGTTCCGCGTCAGGCAGCGGCGACCGGCATGAGCTGGCTGTAGTTGGCATGAACGGGCATCAGGCGCGGACGCAGCTCGAATGTCGAGGCATCCGGCACCGAGATGCCGTCGAGGCCGATGCCCAGGGTCATCAGACGGTAGGCATCCGGGTTCATCCGACGCTGCGCATCGATCATGCCGGCGCAGTGCCCGTAGACGGGCGTGCTGGCCGGCGAGCCCAGGTACTCCCCGGTTCGCGTGCCCGGCAGCGCCGACATGATGTAGTCGGACATCGTCAGCACCCGGCGAACCTGGTCATCGAGGATCGCCGTGATCGAGGTGACCCCGTTCGCCCGCGTGCCCTGGACGATGCCGTGGTACAGCGCGATGGCCGCGGACATCCGGCTGCCGCGGTAGTCCTTGCGCACGCCGAGGGTGGCGATGTCCCAGGAGGTGGTCGGGTCGACGCTTGCCGCACCGGCGGAACGACGGCCGTCGACACCCCACGGCGCACGGCTGACATCGTTCAGCGTCTTGAGGCCCGCGGCACCCGGTGTGATGAGCCGGCAGGCGCCGATGACGTACCCGTCTTCGTCCGCAACGGCCACAAAGACTGACTGGTCATTGTACGGTCCGTACTCCTCTGCGAGCTGGTCGCGAGTGTTTCCGAAGGCCTGGAGGAACACGTCCTCCTCGCATTCGCGCGCCGCGTCAAGCAGGTCACCACGGACATCGAAATGCAGGTTCAGCAGAGCGTTCATGACAGTTCCTCCTCGAGTGCTGGGCCGACGAAGGACGGCTCAATCCGGACCATAGGACCGAGAGGAGAACGTGAGAATACGAAGAAACCCGAGTGATGCTCGATCAATTTGCCTAAAGGAAAATCACATTCGTGTAAGTAACGCGTGTGATTGGAGTGACTTTCTGTGACCTCAGAACTCGCGGTACGACACTTCCGTCGCACTGAAGAAGTCCGTCGTGAAGTCCACCGCGGACCGCGCCGAGAACTCCTTGCACGTGTAGATATCCACGCTGAAGAACAGCCGCGGTTGATCCCAGCCATAGAAGTGCGCACCCGATGTTTCCCAGTGAATCCAGCCTGCCCACCCATAGGTATCGGACTGATGGGTGACGGGCTGCAGGATGGTGACCATGTCGAGAACCCCAGAGAGCTGGGAGAGGTAGTCCTCGATCTGTTCGGCACTGATGGGGGCGGTGACCAGGCCTTCGACGACAAGGCGCTGGCGGTAGATCTCCGGGGCCAGGTCGACCATGCCGGATGCGTGCATGACTGGGGCGTCTGTGCTCACGGGAGGGGCTCCGATCGGCGGCTGATGCAGCGGCAGCAGGGGGAAGCGGCCGAGCTGGTCTGGTTTACGTCAGATTAGGGGCGGATGTGACGGATGTTGCGTACGGGATTCGGCGTGTCGTCTGAATTTCCCGTTACATTCCGATTACGTGTTTTGTCCCAATGAACGGTCAACCCGGCCGGCGAAGCCGGATATCGGACGCCCGCTCCTCGTTCCCGCTGCCGTCGGTGCGCTCCACCTCAGCGAACCCGTGGGCGGCGTAGAACCGACGCGCCACCTCGTTCTGCGCGAACACCCACAGCTCCACGGTCGCCTCCGCGCACACCAGGTCGAGCAGCGCGGTACCGATTCCGCTGCGCCAGCTCGGCGGATCGATGTAGAGGTGGTTCAACCAGCCATCGCGCCGGAGGGCGAACCCGAGGAGATTGCCATCGCTGTCGGCCCCCCAACTCGCAGAGGTCTCGATCTCCCTGGTGAAGAAGTGCGCATCCTCCTCGGGCGTGTGCAGCACCGGGAGCCACGGCATCGCGGCGGCACGGCTGCGCCGGAACATCGCGCAGACCACATCGACATCCGCTGCGACCAGCGGGCGGACCGACCACGTCACGTGAACTACTGAACGGCCGCCATGCTCCTGGCGATCTTCAGGAGCTGCTGTGCACTGAGGTTCTTGGTCCCGAACGTCTCAATCCACACAGTGGTGGGACGAAGTCCCTTCGCCGCCGGCAACGTCACCTGCAAGTTGCCGCCGTACTTCAGCACATCGGCCTTGGTGCATGCCTTCTTCGACGCCGGATCGCAGTACGCCTGAATGGTCGCCTTGGCTCCGTCGACAGTTGCCGTGAGCACGGTTGCCCCAATACCGATGTCCTGGCACATCGGGTTGCCCTCCCAGATGCTGAACTGACGTGCCGATGCCTTGCCGTACACGCCGAGGGAGTTCTGTTCCGTCCCCTTGGGGCAAACAGCATTGCCGCCGAAGTGCTGCAGCGTGAGTCCAGCCGTGTACGACGGCTCGTAGACCGTGTACGTCACACCGACTTGCATGTCCTGGTACGGGTTGCCCGTGCCCATGGCCTGCGCCGGAGCGGCCAGCCCCAGCACACCGACGGTGGCGATGGCGGCGGCAATGGTGCGGAGAGTGCGCATACGGGCTCCTCATCAGGCGTTATGCCAGCGTAGGCGGGTCGACTCGCCGAAGACTCGCCAGACACACTGTGGCAGCGTTGCCCACATGTCGAGCGAACTGATCGAGGGCTACGGGACCGTGACGATCGTCTCCGTATCCGACGACCACCCGCGACCGGAGTCGCCCAGCCGCTGGGGCGACTGGGGCGACATGGACCCAGCGGCCAAGGACATCGGGCTTGAGCGTTGGATCATCGAACTCACGGCCAACGGTCAGACCCACGTCGTCGGCGACCTCTCTGCGCACTCCGTCTGGTACGGACCCACAACGGGTTCACGCGCCATCAACATCGGCATCAGCCTCGTCGAGGAGTTCCGCGGCCGCCGCATGGGTGGCGTCGCACAGCGCCTGTTAGCCGAACTCCTGCACGACCGCGGCATCGTTCGCGTCGAGGCTTCCACGGATGTGGAGAACATCGCGGAACAGCGTGCCCTCGAGCGCGCCGGCTTCGCCTACGAAGGCACCCTGCGGCTTGCACAAGGCCGCCGCGACGGACTGCATGACCTGCAGGTGTGGGCGCACGTGCGCCCGCCGGTGAGCGACCCGAGCTAGTTCGTCGTGCAGGCCTGCACCCACAGGTCGGCCGGGATCAGGGCATCGGCCGGTGCCTCGGTTGCGCCCGTCTCGAAGGTGCCGCAGACATCCGTCACCTGCTTGGGGATCCAGAACTGACCCTCGGCCTCGAAGATGTACTGGTCACCGGTGCCGGGGTCGGTGCCGTCGGAAATCGTCGCCTGAACCACGGCCCAGCCATCTGAGCACTCGAGCCCGTCGAGCGAATCGACCTGCATGCCGTTGCCGGCAAGCTGCTCGCTGAGCGAGGCCTCGAGGGTCGCGTTGTCGCATGTCGTCATCCCGCCGACGGCGCTGCCGCTCGGTGCCGGTGCTGACGACTCCGCGCTGGTGCTGCTGCTCGAGCAGGCCGACAGACCGGCCAGTGCCAGGGTTGCCGCGCCGAGCGCCGCAGCCATCCGAAATGACGTGTTCATCAGAACCCCCAAGAGTCACGACATGCATAAGGTCAGGAGGTCATTCTTGCCCGAGAACAGGCCCCGCTCCGACTGCGACACCGTGAAGCCCATCACGCAGGACTACATTCGACGCAGTGACCCCCTACTGAAGGGAACCCTCATGCTGACCCGCCGTGCAATCCCCGTGCTGGTCGTCCCGATGGCTATTGCCGCTGGCCTCGTGGCCGTAGCGCCGGCCGCGAGTGCGGCCGATCCGACCGACACCGTCGTCGTGAACTGCATCGCCAACCCGGTCATCCGGCCGAAACAGATCGTGGTCACCTGCGCCGATGCCGGTGTGGCGGTGACGAAGATCAACTGGACTTCCTGGACGGCGAACGCTGCTCGGGGCACGGGCACCCTGACCTGGAACACCTGCCTGCCGAAGACCTGCGTGGCCGGCATCATCGAGAAGTACAACGTGCGGATCTCACTGGGTCGCGTGGCATCCGGACCGGGCATCAACGTCTTCTCGCGCATGAGCCTGGCCTTCCCCGAGGGCGGCCCGGCAGCAGCAGAGACGGCCACGTACACGCTGAACACGGAACTCGGCTAACCGTCGCGCTGTGCCCCATCGACCATCCGGGGGCGCACCGCTAGACCCGCCTGCTCACCACCCACCACAATCAGCACCATGGTGTTCCTCCCCCGACGGGCCGACTGGCTGACGCGCTGGGCCACCGACACCCCCGTGCAGGCGGGTATCGCTGGGGCGTCGTGGTCGGTGGCGGGCACCCTGGCACGCGGCCTGCTCCCGCGCCATCCGATGCAGCAGGCCGTCGCCACCGGCGTGGTCGCGGCCGCGCACTACCAGCTGACCGCAACCGCCTGGGCCACGTTGCAGGCCCTTGGCGCACTCCCGGGCCAGCGACCCGGCAACCGCGCAAACCTCGTCATCGCCGGTGCGGGCATGGCCGGCGGGTTGGCCATGTCGGCAGCCGCCAGCCCGCATGCCAACGAGTCCCTTCCCGCGGCGGCGGTCGCAACGGCGGGCCGCATCACCGCGTTCGCCGCCCTGGCCGGCGGCGCCTCTGCCGCCTGGGACACGCTGCTCCACCGTCGCCTGGGCCTGCGCCCCGGACTCGACACCACCCTCCTCCCCGCGGTCGCAACGGGCGGTGCCGTCGTCGCCGTCAGCATCCTGGCGCGCAGCCGTCGCGCCGCGACATATGGCATCGTCGCGCCGGAGCGCCATGCCGTCGCGGGTGTCGGCATGACGGCTGCGATCAAGGCAGTCGGTGTCGGCGTGGCCTCGGGTATCGGATTCGCTGCCGCCACCACTGGTGAGCAGATTGCGGCCCGCGGCCTGGAGAGGGGCATCGACCGCGTTCTCGGTCGCGAGGCCGGTGCACTGGGCGCACTCATCTCGCACGGACTGATCCTGGGCTCGCTCGGCGTCGGCGGGGTGGCCGCGCTCAATGCCGTCACCGGAAGGCTGCAACGCAAGGACGACATCGTCGAACCCGCCTACCCCGAGCCCCCGACGTCCGAACACGTGTCCTCCGGACCTGCGAGTGCGATGCCCTTCGACTCCCTCGGGAAGGAGGGTCGCCGCTTCGTGCTGATGGCCCTGTCCGCTGGTGACATCACCGCCGTGATGGGAGAGCCCGCCATCGACCCCGTACGCGTTGTCGGCGGGTACGAGAGCAGCGACGACATTGCCGAGCGTGCCCGACTCACGCTCCAGGACATGGAGGATTGCGGTGCCTTCGATCGCGGGTTGATCTGCGTCGGCTCACCAACGGGTGTCGGCTACTTCAACTACTCGATAGCCGAGGCACTCGAATACCTCACCCGCGGTGACTGCGCGATCGTGGTTCCGCAGTACGCCCTCGTGCCATCCGCCCTCGCCCTCACCAAGACCAGCGAGGCCGAGGAGCTGACACGGCTCCTGCTTGACGGCATCCGACATCGGCTCTCGACGATCCCCGCGCATGATCGCCCGCGCGTCGTGCTCGTCGGCGAGAGTCTCGGCGCCAACGTCGCCCTCGATCTGACGACGCGGCCTGACGGTCACACGCATGTCCCCGAGTTCAACGTCCTCGGGGTCAGTGGCGGCCTATACCTCGGGGTTCCCTTCCGCACGCGGCTGTGGAATGAGTGGCGCCACGATGCGTTCGCCGTCGACCCGCATGGGCAGCTCGAGCTGGTGAGCCAGCCGTCCGAGGCATCGCCGCTCCCCGCTGGGCGCATGCGTCACCTGCTGGTCGTGCACCATGACGATCCGGTGAACAAGTACGGCTTCCGGATGGTGCTTCAGCCCCCGTGGTGGATGGGACCACCCGCAACACGGCCGCCGCTTGTGCCGCGCGAGACGAAGTTCCGCCCGATCACCACGTTCGTCCTCGCGACAGTCGACCTCTTCAACGGCATGCAGTCCAAGCCCGGCACATTCGTACGACGCGGGCACGACTACCGCATCGACATCGTCGAGGGCCTCCGCCAGTCATTCGGTCTCACCTGCTCACCCGAGCAGGCGGAGTCGGTCGAGCTGGCACTGCGGAACCGTGAGACCGAATGGGCCACGCGTCGCATGGTCGCCCGCAAGCTCGACAAGGCTCGCAAGTCCATCGAGCGGCAACTTGCCGAATGGGGTTCGTCCACGCTGGAGATCGCCGACCTCGATCCGACCCTGGCCGAGCAGCCGAATGCCTTCGCCCGGCTGGGCAGCATCAGCGGGCCACCCGGCTCATGACGGGTTCGCTGCAGCTGCCGTTGCGCACGGCCCGGCTGGAGTTGCGGGCGCTGACGCCTGACGACATCGACGATCACCTCCGACTGGTCTCCAATCCGGCGGTAGTCCGCTACCTCTACGAAGAACCCATGGACCGGTCAGCAGCTGTCGAGCATCTCGCACGTCGCCTCACGCATGAGTTGCCGGACGAAGGTAGCTGGCTGAACCTCGCCGCCACCGTCGACGGGGTCTATCTGGGCGAGGTGGGGGTGAGTCTCACCAGCCGTGCCCACCGTCAGTGCGAGATCGGATACGCCTTCCTGCCCGAGGCCGGCGGGCAGGGATACGCCACCGAGGCAGCGGCTGCGATGGTCACGCTCGCCTTCGACGAGCTGGCAGCCCACCGGGTGGCCGCCCGACTGGATGCGCGCAATGCCGCGTCGGCCCGACTCCTGACACGGCTCGGCATGCGCCATGAGGCGGAGCTGCGGGAGAACGAACTGGTCAAGGGCGAGTGGACCGATGAGAGCGTCTACGCCATCACCGAGCAGGAATGGCGTACCGCACGCGAATCGGCAGCGCCAGCATCCTGACCGGCATCCGCAGGCTTAGGCGCGAATGCGGGCGTTGTCCGGGTCGTACATCGGACGCAGCGATGTCACGGCCTCGAACCGCTCACCAGCGATGTCGACCTCCCATGAACCCGCCGTAAGCCAGTCGGCGGTCAAGGGGCCATCCGCATCGAGCATCGCCAGCCCAACGGCACCACCAAGCGTGTGCCCGTAACTCGCCGCACGCACGTAGCCGACAGCGACACCGTCGCGGTGCACGACCTCCGCATGATGCATCAACGGCTCCGGATCCGTGAGCCGCACCTGCACGAGGCGGCGCGTCAGCGGACCGGACTGCTTCTGCGCGAGCACCGCATCGCGCCCGACGAAACCGCCCGGCTTGTCGAGCGCCACCGCGAACCCCAGCCCAGCCTCGAGGACAGAGTCGGTGTTGTCGATGTCGTGGCCATAGTCGCGATAGCCCTTCTCCATCCGCAGGCTCGCGAGTGCCTTCAGGCCCGTGTGCCGAAGACCCAGGCCCGCTCCCGCAGCTACGACCTGCTCGTAGACATGCATCGCCTGCTCCGCGGGGATATAGAGCTCGTAGCCGAGCTCGCCCAGATAGGTGATGCGAACACAGAGCGCGCGAGCGAAGCCAAGGTCGATCTCTCGGGCCGCACGGAAGGGGAATGCCGCATTGGACAGGTCTGCGGACGTGAGCGACTGAAGAAGCTCGCGCGACAGCGGACCCTGGACATTCAGCTGGGCCAGCGCCGACGTGACATCGGTGGTGAATGCCCGATCACCTCCGGTGTGCCGCCGCAGCCAGGCCTGCACGTGACCGTGTGCATTGTCGGATGCGACGACGAGGAAGCGGTCGTCCGCGAGCTTCGTCACCGTGAGATCCGCTTCGAGCGTGCCGGCTTCGTTGAGCCACTGCGTGTAGGTGATCACGCCCGGCTCACCGTCGACAGCGTTCGCCGACACCCGGTCGAGCACGAGCCCGGCATCGCGCCCCTGCACCAGGAACTTCGACATGAACGACATG
>CAJAKT010000019.1 GCA_903940375.1 uncultured bacterium
GCAGACAGTAAGGTCCACTTTCCGTATCCTTCCCATCTAGGACAACTAGGCATAAACGGAGCAGTCATGGCAGTGCACGCGGCAAGTGGCACGGCGCGGCCGCGCCGTGCCCGCTCGGCCCGGGCCTTCGCCACCGATCGCCAGGTGCTCGACGGTGCCTTCGCGGTCATCCTCGAGTCCGGCTGGAGCGGCCTGTCGGTGCTGGCCTGCGCCAAGCGGGTCGGGCTGTCGAGCAAGGCCGTCAATGACCGTCATGCCTCGGTCTCGCACCTCGGTGTCGCGGTCTGGCAGGACTCGGCCGGGCCGGCGCTGCGTGAGGCCCTGGTCTCGGTGATGGAGGTGATGCTGCCCGGCGATGGCTCGGCGGTCGATGTCGCTGCCGGCACGCGGGCCTTCACCTCGCTGGCGCGCCCCGGCGATTCGCTGATCGTCGCGGGGGAGCTGCTCGCGGCCGCCGTGTTCGATGAGGTGGTCCGCGAGGCGATCGCCGCCGACCTTCAGTCGTGGCTCGGGGGCTGGTGCCTGCCCGAGGGCAAGGTCACCGCCGCTCGCGCCGCGCAAGGCGTCTACACGCTCGTGGCGGCGATGGGCCTGCTCTTCGCCTTCCGTCGCCCTGGGGCGGCGAAGGTCAATCTCGCACTGCAGGTCGGATACCTGGCTGACGCCTTGGCGCATCCGGCCAAGCCGAGCAGGCTCCCCGCCCTCGAGGCCGCTCACATGCGCCTGGATCCGCCCGGCCCCGTCACCGACGAGCATGATGCGCTGCTCGCCGCGATGGTGCTGGAGGTCGCGGCCCATGGTTACGCCGGAGCCACGCTGGTGCGCATCATGGCGGCGACGAACTCGACCGAGGGCCTGCTCTATTCGAGATATGACAGCAAGATCGAGCTGTTCGTCGCAGCGACCAAGTGGCGTACCGAGTTCGGCTTCATGGCCAACCTCAACTGGTTCAGGGCGGTGTCGGAGAAGGTCGGCCCCGGCCTGGCCGATGCCGTGGTCTGGCGCGAGTATCTGCGGCCCGAGCACGTCCTGGGGCGAGGCCTGGCGATCGAGCAGGTGCGGACGGGCTGGCGTGAGCCCCTGCTGCAGGAGGTCAACGACGCGGCCGAGGCCGAACTGGCCAAGACCATGCAGAAGGCGAACCCGGCGCTGAGCCGGTCGGTGGTCCTGGCGAACCTGCACTGGGACATCTCGCTGGGCTACGGAGCCGAGCTCGTCCCCTCGTTCTTCCCCGATGCCTGGAAGCTGCCCTTCGACGTCGTGGCCGTGCCGATGCTCACCGGTCCGGCCGCCGGTGATCTCGTCCTCGGCTACCTGGCTGAGTAGTGCTCAACCTGACCTTCCGGTCTGCGCAGGCTGATGACGGAGACCGTTTCGGATTACGGTCCGCCGACCGTAGGAAATCCACGTGTCTCGCGCTGAAGCGCCGTAACGTCACGATTTGGTGACGTATGGCGGCACACAGCGGATCTGGTTGTTACCGGTGAGTCACAGTGGCGTAATCTCACGGGGCCAGCCTTGGGGGGCCGGCACGGGTATTTGTGCCACATTCAGGTCGAGCGGAGCGGGAGGACGTCCTTGAGCACTTCTGTCGCGCCGTCCGCATTGCCCGTCGTCCCCGACGAAGACGAGGAGATCACGGGCCGCTCGCTGCGGCAGATCGTCTGGTCCCGGCTGCGTCGCGACAAGACCGCGATGGTCTGCCTGGTCATCCTGATCCTGCTCTACCTGATCGCGATCTTCGCTCCCTTCATCACGTCGATGCTCGGCGTCGACCCCTATTCCTTCGACGGCGAATCCATCAGCGACAGCGGTGGCGGCCCCATCGGAGCGTGGGGCGGCATCAGTAGCGAGCATCCGCTGGGCGTGGAGTGGGGGACGGGCCGCGACATCCTGGCGCAGCTCCTCTACGGACTGCGGATCTCACTGCTCATCGCCACGACAGCGACGATCCTCACGACATTCCTCGGCACGACGCTCGGCATCATCTCCGGCTATGCGGGCGGCAAGACCGACGCGATCATCGGCCGGACGATGGACCTGATCCTTGCGTTCCCCTTCCTCCTCATCATCCTGGCGCTCTCGGGCGTGCTGACCCAGCGCCTCACCCAGCTCGGGGTCCCGGACGGCAACCCGTCGCGGATCCTCTACCTGATCATCGTGCTGAGCATCTTCGGCTGGCCATACCTCGCGCGCATCGTGCGAGGCCAGGTCCTCAGCGTGCGCGAGCGAGAGTTCGTCGAGGCCGCGGTCGCGATGGGCGCTGGCCGTCCGCGCATCCTGTTCAAGGAGATCCTCCCGAACCTGTGGGCGCCGATCCTCGTCTACGCGACCCTGACGCTGCCGACCTACATCGGCACCGAGGCGGCGTTGTCCTTCCTCGGCATCGGTGTGCTGCCCCCCGACACCTCGTTCGGCGGCATGCTCGGCAACTCCGTCAGCTACTTCAGCGTCGTGCCGTCGTACCTGTTCATCCCCGGCACTGTCCTCGTGATCCTCGTCGTGACCTTCAACCTCGTCGGTGACGCGGTTCGCGACGCCCTAGACCCCCGCGCCGGACGGGTGTGAGCTCATGCTTACGCATCCGGCAATATGGAAGATCCGGTCAAGCGGTCACCACTCGGTGACAAAGGCGGGATGACGTGGACCGAGGTAACTCGATCCGAATGAGTGGAGGAAAGATGGGCATGGCCAACAAGGGCCTGCGCCTGGCCGCGGTCGGTGCTGTTACAGCGCTGGCGCTGGCTGCCTGCGGCGGGGGCAGCAGCTCCAGCTCGGACAGTTCGGCGAGTGGCGGCGCGGGCAGTGGAGAGCCGACCAAGGGCGGCACGATCTACTACCTCACCAATGCGGAGCAGTTCGACCAGATCGACCCGCAGCGCATCTACACGGGCGAGGATCTTGCCTTCTTCAACGGCACGATCTACCGCACCCTGACCGCGTACAAGTTCTCGGCTGATGCAGCCGAGGGCACGTCGCTGGTCCCCGACCTCGCCACAGACACCGGCACGGTGGCTGACGGCGGCAAGACGTGGTCCTTCACCCTCGTTGATGGTGCAACGTTCCAGGACGGCGCCCCCATCACGTGCGCAGACGTGGCCTACGGTGTCTCGCGCACCTTCGCCACCGATGTCATCACCGGTGGCCCGACGTACGCGATCTCGATGCTCGACATCCCGACCGCTGAGGACGGGTCGTCGGCATACAAGGGTCCGTACACGGGCGAGGGCCAGGAGCTGTTCGACAAGGCCGTGACCTGCTCGGCCGATGGCAAGACGGTCACGTTCCACCTGAACAAGCCCGTCCCGGACTTCAACTACACGACCACCCTGCTGTCGTTCTCGCCGGTTCCGAAGGCGGCCGACACGGGCGAGAAGTACGGCGACGCGCCCGTTGCGTCCGGCCCGTACCTCATCGAGTCGAACAAGAACGGCAAGGGCGGCAAGATGGTCCTCGCTCGCAACCCCAAGTGGGATCCGGCGAGTGACACCTACCGTGGCGCCTTCCCGGACAACTGGGAGGTCGACTACGGCATCGATCCCAAGGTCATCGACCAGCGGACGATGACCAGCTCGGGCAACGACTCGTTCGCCATCAACAACGGCATCGAGCCGGAGCAGCTGGCGGTCGTCTTCAAGAGCCCGACCGAGGCGAACCCGGAGTACAACGGCCGTGCGATCAGCACGCTCGATCCGTACGTCCGTTACTTCGCCATCAACACCCAGAAGGTCCCCAACCTCAAGATCCGTCAGGCCATCGCGGTGGCCCTGGATCGCGAGGCGCTCCGCAAGAACGCGGGCGGCGACTTCTCGGGTGACTACGCCGATGGCGTCATCAAGCCGAACATGGGCCAGGACTTCGCGCCGACCGGCATGTGGGACACCCTGCTCGGTCAGAAGATCCCGGACACGGGTGACCCGGAGTACGCAAAGAAGCTGATCGCTGAGTCGGGCGAGGCTGCCCCGACGATCACCTTCGACTACCCGCAGTCGCCGACGGCCGACAAGGCCGCCGCGATCGTGGTCGACTCGCTCGGCAAGGCTGGCATCACCGCCAAGCCGAACCCGATCGAGCCGGGTCAGTACTACGGCGTCGTGTTCGACCCCGAGAAGGCCCACGAGCTCATCAACGCGGGCTGGGGACCGGACTGGCCGAACGCCTCGACCATCATCCCGGAGCTGTTCACGCCGACCGGCGGGTTCAACCTCTCGCAGTACGACAACCCTGAGTACAACAAGGCTGTCGACGCTGCCAAGGTCGAGCTCGACCGCGCCAAGCAGGCGAAGATGTGGCAGGACCTGAACACGCAGGCGATGGCTGATGTCGTCGTCGTGCCCACCAGGTTCGGCCGCGAGCAGCGCATGGCTGGTAAGCAGGTCGGCCCGATCTACCTCTGGCCCGCCTACGGCTCATGGCCGTACGGGCAGATGTACGCAGGGCAGTAGCAGCACGGTGACTGGGGGGCGGATGCGAGTCATCCGCCCCCCAGCACACTCTCACCATCAGCCCGTCCTGGGCTGTCACTTCCACTGATAGGTCGGCGATGAGCGCGTACGTGGTTCGACGGGTGATCAGCATGATCCTCCTGTTGCTCCTGCTCACGTTCGTCGTCTTCATCCTCTTCAGCCTGCTGCCCACGGATCCCGCGCGGCTGACATGCGGCAAGTCCTGCACCCCGGAGATCATCGAGGCCAACCGGCACCGACTCGGTCTGGACCTGCCGGTTCTCCAGCAGTACTGGGAGTACCTCAAGGGCATCTTCGTGGGCCGGGTCTACGCGCAGGACTCACCGGATCCGGTCGTCTGCAGCGCCCCCTGCCTGGGCTACTCGTTCAAGCGCGGCGAGGAGGTGTTCATCCTCATCAAGGAGGGCTTCCCGGCCACCTTCTGGCTGGCCCTGGGCGCCTTCGTCATGTGGCTGGCGGCCGGCATCTCGGTCGGCGTGTACGCCGCGCTGCATCGCGGCAAGTGGCAGGACAAGACCGTCATGGGCATCTCCCTCGCCGGCTACTCGCTGCCCTCCTTCTTCCTGGGCCTGATGGCGATCTTCTTCATCGTCATCCGCCTGCAGCTGCTGCCCTATCCGTCGTACATCTCACCGTTCGAGAACCCGACGCAGTTCCTCCAGACGATGATCCTGCCGTGGATCGTGCTCGCGATCCTCTACGCGGCCTTCTACATGCGCCTGACGCGCAACCAGATGCTCGAGGTCCTCGGCGAGGACTACATCCGGACCGCGCGCGCGAAGGGATTGCCGGAGCGGATCGTCATTCGCAAGCACGCTCTGCGAGCCGGACTCACGCCGATCGTCACCGCTGCGGGCCTAGACCTCGCGGGACTGCTGGGCGGCGCGATCATCACGGAGAGCATCTTCAGCCTGCCGGGCATCGGGTCGCTCGCGGTCAACTCCGTGAACGACGCTGATCTGCCACTCATCGTCGGCATCACGCTCGTCACCGCGACCTTCATCATCGTCGCAAACCTGATCGTCGACCTGCTCTATGCGGTCATCGACCCGAGAGTGAGGCTCGCGTGATGACCGACCTGTCACCAGCTCCTCGACGGGCCTACATAGAGGTCGAGGACCTCTCCGTTCAGTTCCCCACGGAGGACGGCCTGGTCCGGGCCGTCGACGGTGTCACGTTCTCTATCGACAAGGGTCAGACCATCGCCATCGTGGGCGAATCCGGCTCGGGCAAGAGCGTCACGGCGCAGGCCATCATGGGTCTTGTCAACGCGCGCACAGCAGATGTCACCGGGCACGTCTGGGTTGACGGGCAGGACATCGTCGGCATGACGGACGACGAACTGCGCAAGATGCGCGGCAGCACCATGGCCATGATCTTCCAGGACCCGATGTCGAGCCTGCATCCCTTCTACCGGATCGGCGCTCAGCTGACCGAGGCCGTCAACGTGCACAACAAGGTGAGCAAGAAGGAAGCCCGCGATCGCGCTATTGAGATGCTGCAGAAGGTGGGCATCCCGTCACCGGAGAAGCGCATCGAGGACTACCCGCACCAGTTCTCGGGCGGCATGCGGCAGCGCGTGATGATCGCAATGGCGCTCATCAACTCGCCTTCGTTGCTCATCGCCGACGAGCCGACGACGGCGCTCGACGTGACCGTTCAGGCCCAGATCATGGAGCTGATCCTCGAGCTGCAGCAGGAGTACAACACCGCGGTGGTGCTGATCACCCATGACCTCGGCATCGTCGCCGACGCTGCCGACCAGGTAGCCGTCATGTACGGCGCGCGCGTCGTCGAGAGCGGCGTGATCGACGACATCTTCTACAAGCCCGAGATGCCGTACACCCTGGGACTACTGGCCTCCGTTCCCCGCCTGAACCAGGTGCGTGCCGATCGGCTCGACCCGATTCCCGGGAACCCGCCGTCCCCGATCCGTCTGCCATCGGGGTGTGTCTTCAATCCCCGCTGCGTCTATAAGGACCGGGTCGAGGGTGACCTGTGCGCCACCGAAAGGCCGGCGCTGCTGCCGACTGATCTGGGCCATATGGTTCGCTGCCACATGTCCAAGGAGGACCGCGAGGCGGTCGCGACGATTGCTCTGGGCACCCTGGGCAGGGAGACCGCATGAGCGAGATCGCGAACGAGTCGCACACCGCCGGCGATGCCGTGCTGCGGGTCACCGACCTCCAGATGCATTTCCCCGTTCGGTCCAAGGGCCTGTTCCCTAAGACGATCGGTCAGGTGAAGGCCGTCGATGGCGTGAGTTTCGACGTGCAGCCGGGGGAGACCCTCGGGCTGGTTGGCGAGAGCGGGTGCGGAAAGTCCACCACTGGTCGCACCGCCCTGAGGCTCCTCGAGCCGACGTCCGGCAAGGTCGAGATGGACGGCATCGATGTCACCCGGATGTCGGCGAAGGACATGGTGCCGCTGCGCCGCAAGGCAGCGATGATCTTCCAGGATCCGTACAACGCGCTGAACCCTCGGCACACCGTTGGTGCGATCATCGGTGCGCCCTTCGCCGTGCAGGGCGTCGAGCCCGCCGGCGGAGTGCGCGCGGCAGTCCGTGAGCTCATGGACCGCGTCGGCCTCAACCCGGAGCACTACAACCGCTACCCGGCGGAGTTCTCCGGCGGTCAGCGTCAGCGCATCGGTATCGCTCGTGCGGTCGCCCTGCGTCCGCACTTCATCGTCTGCGACGAGCCGGTGTCGGCGCTCGACGTGTCGATCCAGGCGCAGGTCATCAACCTGCTGCGCGACCTTCAGGACGAGTTCGGCATCGCCTACCTCTTCGTGGCACACGACCTTGCTGTCGTCCGTCAGATCTCCCATCGTGTCGCGGTCATGTACCTGGGGCACGTCATGGAGCTCACGAGTCGCGAGGAGCTGTACTCGCGACCCCTGCACCCGTACACGCATGCCCTGCTGTCGGCCATTCCGGTGCCCGATCCGCGCGCGCAGAAGAACCGCGAGCACATCATGCTGTCGGGGGATCTGCCCAGCCCGGTCAATCCGCCGTCCGGCTGTGTGTTCCACACGCGATGCTTCGTCGCTCAGGACATCTGCAAGGTCGACAAGCCGGTCATCCGAGAGTTCGAGCCTGGCCACCAGGTCGCGTGTCACTTCCCGATCACGGAGTACCTCGGCTCGACGCTCATCGTCGGACCGGACCCGGGTCTCACCCCGGAGTCTGATCTCGAGGGGCGTCAGGACGGTGACCCCATGGAGCAGGCAGGGGATTCCGACCTGATCCACGAGCCCGGCACGAACTACACCGATGGGACCGACTCGCTGATCGACCCAGGCCCTGGCCTGTGGAGATGATCCGCGAGGAAGCCCACCTCGAGGCGTAGCAGGTTCTCGGCCACCACCTCCTGCGGTGTCATGTGCGTGACGCCACTCAGCGGCAGCACCGAGTGCGCCTTGCCCGCTGCGAGCAGGGCACTGGACAACTGCAGCGAGTTCGCGACCAGGACGTTGTCGTCGGCGAGCCCGTGGATGATCAGCAGCGGTCGCTCCAATCTGGCTGCACGGCCAAGGAGTGAACTGGCCGAGTAGGCATCGGCGTTGTCCTGCGGGAGACCGAGGTAGCGCTCGCTGTACGCGGTGTCGTAAAGCGCCCAGTCCGTCACCGGTGCCCCGGCAACGGCCGCGTGGAAGACATCTGGTCGGTCGAGTACGGCGAGGGCCGCGAGGTAGCCGCCGAATGACCAGCCGGTGATGCCGACGCGGGTGAGGTCGAGATCGGGATACGTCTCGCCGAGGGACTGCAGCGCGGCCACCTGATCAGCGAGGACGCAGGTCGCGAGGTCGTTGCCGACCTCGAACTCGAAAGCGGGCCCGCGGCCGGGAGTGCCGGCCCCATCGACGACCACGACAGCGAATCCCTGATCAGCGAGCCACTGGTCAGAGGCGAACGCGCTTGCTGCGTGCACGACGCGGGCATGATGCGGACCGCCATACGGTGCCATCACGACGGGCAGCTGGCGAGAGCCGGGGACGTGCCCGGTGGGCCAGAGGACCGCGCAGGCGAGGTCGCGGTCCGTCACCCGGTGGAAGGAAACTGCTGGCTGGACGACGGGCACCTCGGCGAGCGACGTGATCTCACCGGAGCCATGTGCAAGACGGGCCGCGTAGTGCGTCCCCGTGCGATGGGAGTCAGTCGAGGCGATCACTATGCCGCCGGATGAGGCCGCGACGGAGTTGATCGAGTCGCCGGAGGTCAGCGCAGTCACGGTGCCGTCGCGGTCGATGGAGTAGACGTGCTGGTCCATCGCTCCGGGCTGTGCTGTGAC
>CAJAKT010000020.1 GCA_903940375.1 uncultured bacterium
AGGACGTGGGCGGGGATGCCCATGCGCCAGACGAAGGCATCGGGGAAGGCGATCTGGTCCTCGGGGATGCCGCACGACTTAGCCAGGGCGAGCAAATCGATGCCGCCCATTGAGCCTTTCGACTCGGTGTGGCAGTACAGGACCGCGTCGGGGTACTCCTTGGCGAGCATGGAGAAGGCCAGGAACGCCTCGGGGAAGCTCTTGCGGTTGGGAATCGTGCCCTTGTTCGCGGACACCATCCCGACGACGAACTTGTCCTCCCCGATGCCCATGAACTCGCGGCCCGTCATCGGCCCATTTGGACCGTCAAAGGTAGGCGTGGGCTTGAACACTCCGGTGTCGATGGCGTGCGGGACGTACAGGCACTCGACGCCCGCGTCGGTAATCATCTGCTCACCGAAGCGACTCATGGCGATGGGCGTGACGTTCGGCTTTCGCAGGAACGTCACCACATCCAATGGCGCGGGAAAGTGGTCGATGGGAACCCACGGCGCGATCTGCTTGACCGTGTCCCATTGCGGTCCTCGATAGACCCACACGTCATAGAGCGTGATGAGCAGCGGGTCGAGGCCGGGGTTGCGATGCTCCCATGCGTGCATGTACGCCGGGACGACGTCGCTGGAGTGCAGGTCGAATCCACGCGGGAACATCGGCATTCCCTCCCATGAGGAGGTCGTGCCTTCCAGCCCGTAGTTGGATGCGATGGCGACCGAGTGACCGGCGGCCTTGAGCCTGCGGGTTACCTGCGCGGTCTGCTGCCCGTATCCGGTTTCGACATAGGGGCTGTTCGATGCCCACAGGATTGAGCGAGCATCGGTCGTGGTGGCGTTCCGCTTCGCGGGGTTGCCCGAACGGTTCTTTGTCATGTTGACCCTTTGCACAGAAGGGGTGAAGGGGTGCCCGTAGGGACCGCCGGCCTGTGCTCCAGCGGTCCCTACGGACGAGATGGTCAGGTACTACGCGGCGTTGCCGGCGAAGTACTTGACGTGCGCCGACTGCGGGAGACCCGAGTCGATGCGCATGGTGGCGCGGAACGTGACCAGCCCGGAACCGAAGGCGTAGTCGTCTGAGCGGTCGAGCTGGATGCCGCCGACCTGACGGATCAGGAAGGAGCCGAGGTCGCCTGCGACGAGTGACTTCGCAGCCGATCCGACAGCAGCCATGTGCGGGTTCTCCACCACGGCGTAGCCGAGGAGGCGATCCGGCTCGCCAGCGACGAGCGCGGGCTGCCAGATGGGCTGGCCGACGGTGTCGGTCAGCTTGCGCAGCGCGGCGATGGACGAGGTAGCGCCCATGATCTTGAAGCCGGGCATACGGCGAACCGCTGCATCCGTGCTGTAGACAAGATCAACGACGTTCGCGTAGGTGAACCCACCCGAGACGCCAGTGCCGCCCGTGATGCCGGAACCAGCCGACGTGATGATGCCGGTCGGCTGCGTGGTGCCGGTGCCCGTGGTCAGGTGGGAGTTGGCTGAGTAGCCAATCGCCTGACCGACGTTGGTGGCGAGGTATCCGAGGATGTCCACACCGCTGTCCTCGATCATCTCGGTGCTGATCTGGAAGAACACGCTCTCCTTGAACGCACCGAGCGTCAGGAACGCCTGGAACGTCGGGTCGGAGGCAGCGAAGCCAGCGCCCTCAGTCGTGACCGAGCCGGTGGAGTAGGCATTGGTGCGCGGAATCTGGAGATTCTCGCCGCCTGCCGTCTGGATCGTGGTGCCGACCTCAAGCATCGGGCCGACGAAGCGGGCGACCTCGATGACGCGGTCGTAGAAGGACGTGGGCACCGGGGCACCCGTCGAGGACTTCGCAATGGAGCGAGTCTCGAAGGAGTGCGAGCGCATCTCGCCCCTGGCGAGGGACCGCAGGATGGCAGTGTCATCAACGACGGCAGCCGACTCGCGGACCTCGGGACGGGCCTCGACGTGGCCGGCGAGTGCCGCCCGCACCTCGGACTCGCGTGCCGACATGGCGCGCAGGTCCGAGATCATCTTGCCCTTGGCATCAACATCGGCGAATGCAGCGTCGACCGACGCCTGCTCCTCGCCGGAGAGGGAACGCTTCTCTGACGCGGCATTGTCCAGAATGGACCGTGCAGCCGCGACGGCAGTGGCGCGCTCCTCCAGCAGATTCTTCTCGTAGTCCATGATGGACTCCAATCTGTTAGGGGGTTGGTGTGGCGCACAGGCATGACTCGACGCGGCTCCGCATCGAAAGGCCGACCGCGGCTCCGCAGGTCGGACAGGTGTGGGGTGTTAGGCGATGGCCTTGTCCATCAGCGCGAGCTGCTGGAGCAGGACGGCGATGGGCACGTCCTCGATGGTGATCTCGGCAGTCGGCTCCTCGGGCTGCTCGGTCATCTTGTCGATGACGGAGCGCAGCAGCGAGGCAGCCTGCGGGTCGAGCTTCTCGGCCATCAGCAGCGCCTCGACGGCGACCGAGAGCAGGTCGGCATCCTCGCTGCACCGCTGCGCCAGCGCGATGTAGTTCCGCACGCTGGCGGTGGTCTCGGGGTACGCGGGGAACGTCACGACGCTGACCTCATGCAGACGCACCTCGTTGAGCGTGCGGCGGCTGCGGTCCTCGCTCCATGTATCCCCACCGCGAGGGGTGGAGAAGCCGAAGGACATTGCGCCGAATCCGTCGCCACGCTGCATCGAGATGCTCAGGTCGCGCCCGTACGAGGTCGGCGGCAGGTCGGCATCGACCACGAGGCCGGTGGAGTCCTCGGCCAGTCGCAGCGTTCCCCCGCGGGTGGCGGCCAGGGGCTTGCTCGCGTCGTGGTTGAGTAGCATCGGGATGTTGTTACGCGAGGCAAGCGAACGGGCGAACGCGCCGGGGGCGACCTGCTCCACGAAGGGCAGCGGCTCCGAGTCGGAGTTGAACACCGCCGCATAGCCGCGGAACGACATGCCGGGGCCGTTCTCGGGATGCTCGCGCATCTCGATGCCCTCGATAGCGAGGTTGCGAATCTCGTGCATGGTGTGTCCTTTCCGCGCCGTCATTCGACGATGAACGTTCCGCAGTTGATGACGGGGGTCTCGGGGGTGGCAGAAACTCGGG
>CAJAKT010000021.1 GCA_903940375.1 uncultured bacterium
GCAAGTCGGAGATGGATCCGGTGGTGGGCCGCAAGAGCGAGATCCGCCGTGTTATCCAGATCCTCTGCCGCCGCACCAAGAACAATCCGGTGCTCATCGGGGAGGCCGGGGTCGGCAAGACCGCCATCGTCGAGGGCCTGGCGCAGAACATCATCAAGGGCGAGGTGCCCGAGACGCTGAAGGACAAGCAGCTCTACACACTCTACCTCGGCGCACTCGTCGCCGGCAGCCGCTACCGCGGTGACTTCGAGGAGCGGCTGAAGAAGGTCCTCAAGGAGATCCGCACCCGCGGCGACATCATCCTGTTCATCGACGAGCTCCACACGCTCGTCGGTGCGGGTGCGGCCGAGGGCGCCATCGATGCAGCCAGCATCCTCAAGCCCATGCTGGCTCGAGGCGAACTCCAGACGATCGGCGCAACCACGCTCGACGAGTACCGCAAGTACGTCGAGAAGGACGCGGCCCTCGAGCGACGCTTCGCGCCGATCCAGGTCCAGGCTCCGGATGTCCCGCACACCGTCGAGATCCTCAAGGGTCTGCGCGATCGCTACGAGTCGCATCACCGCGTCTCGATCACCGACGGTGCTCTCGAAGCGGCAGCTCGCCTGTCTGATCGATACATCTCCGACCGCCACCTGCCTGACAAGGCCATCGACCTCATCGACGAGGCGGGCTCCCGCCTGCGCATCCGTCGCATGACGGCACCGCCGGACCTGCGCGAGTTCGACGATCGCATCGCCAATGTGCGGCGCGACAAGGAGTCGGCCATCGACGCGCAGGACTTCGAGAAGGCCGCGGCACTTCGCGACCAGGAGAAGAAGCTGCTGGCCGAGAAGGTCGAGCGTGAGCGCGAGTGGAAGGCAGGCGACCTCGATGTCGTCGCAGAGGTTGACGAGCGGCTCATCGGCGAGGTGCTTGCACTGATGACGGGCATTCCGGTGTCCGATCTCACCGAGGACGACATCGCGCGCCTCCTTCGCATGGAGGAGGAGCTGCACAAGCGCGTCATCGGCCAGGAGCAGGCGATCAAGGCGCTGTCCAAGTCGATCCGCCGCACGCGCGCCGGGCTCAAGGACCCGAAGCGCCCCTCGGGATCGTTCATCTTCGCCGGACCGTCAGGTGTCGGCAAGACCGAGCTCAGCAAGACCCTGGCCGAGTTCCTGTTCGGTGATGAGGATGCGCTGATCGCACTTGACATGAGCGAGTTCTCGGAGCGTCACACCGCGTCACGTCTCTTCGGCTCGCCGCCCGGATACGTCGGCTACGAAGAGGGCGGTCAGCTCACCGAGAAGGTGCGGCGCAAGCCGTTCTCCGTGGTGCTGTTCGACGAGGTCGAGAAGGCGCACCCCGATATCTTCAACTCCCTGCTCCAGGTACTGGAAGAGGGCCGGCTGACGGATGCCCAGGGTCGGGTCGTCGACTTCAAGAACACCGTCATCATCATGACGACCAACCTCGGCAGCCGCGACGTCTCCAAGGGTCAGACCCTGGGCTTCGCACCTGAGAACGACGACGAGAGCGCCTACGAGCGGATGAAGGCGAAGGTGCAGCAGGAGCTCAAGCAGCACTTCCGCCCGGAGTTCCTCAACCGCATCGACGATGTCATCGTCTTCCACCAGCTCACCGAGGCCGAGATCGTCAACATCGTCGACCTGATGATCGCCAATCTCGAGAAGCGCCTCGAGGAGCAGGACATGGCCATCGAGCTCACGCCGGCGGCGAAGGCGCTGCTCGCGCATCGTGGCTACGACAGCTCGCTGGGGGCACGTCCCTTGCGTCGCACGATCCAGCGCGACATCGAGGATCCGCTGAGCGAGAAGATGCTGTTCGGCGACATGAAGCCGGGCTCCATTGTCCTCGTCGATGTCGCGACGGATGATGGCGAGGAGCCATTCACGTTCGTCGCGATGCCCAAGGCCGAGCTGCCGGACGTGCCTCCGATCGAGACGGCGGATACCGCCGAGGGCGATTCGCTGACGGGATAGTGGCTCGGTGCCAGCGGGTCCGCTGCTGCCAGGGGTGCGGGAGTTCGACCGGCCCCGGGGTCGTCGACCGGCCTGGGCCGGCTGGCTGATCGCCTGCGGCATCGCCCTGGTGGGCCTTGTCGTGGTTGCCGGCTTCGTGGGAGGCGTCGGTCCGCTGCGCGTACTCGGTCTCTCCACAACTCCGCTCGACACGGTCGGCTACCGAACGACCGAGGATGCGACGCTGATCCAGCTCGCCGTTGCCTTGCCGGCGAGCGGCCTGTGCCGTGACGATGCGATCGAGGCGGTCGTGTTCGAGCGGGGTAACCGGGTCGAGGTCGAGACATCCGTCACGCGGGCGCGCAATGGATCCTGTGCGGTGACGAGCATCGGCGGCGACGTGCGCTGGGCTGATGTGCGGCTGGCGGCTCCTCTGGGCAGCCGGACGGTGATCCGGACGAGCGACCGCGAGCCGGTGCCGGCCGAGGATCCCGCTACGTCCTAGTCCGGTAGGGCGTACCGATTCCGGGCCAGGCGGGTGACGAGTCCGTCGGAAACCAGTCCGGCAAGGGCGCGCTCACGCTGCTCGTCGTCGGACCAGGCGGCCCGCAGGTGCGCACCGCCCACGGGTGCTGCGCTGTCGCGCAGGAGCGCCATGATCCGGCCGCGTACCTGGCGATCGCTGCCCTCGTACTGATCCTGGCGAGCGACCGGTGCCTCGACCACCGGCTGCCCTGCCCGGGTCCATGTGCAGGTGCGCTGGACCGGACACAGGCCGCACGCAGGTCGTCTTGCCGTGCAGACCAGGGCGCCGAACTCCATCACGGCGGCCGACCACCGGGCGGCCCGCGCGTGCGACCGGGGCCACAGGGTGTCGGCGCGGTCTCGCTCGGCCGAGGTGATGTGGGCGGTCGGCTGGGCGATGCCGGAGACGGTCCGTGACACGACCCGGCGGACGTTGGTGTCGAGCACGAGGGAGCGTCGGCCGAAGGCGAAGGCGAGGACCGCGGCCGTCGTGTACTCGCCCACGCCTGGCAGGGCGCGGAGTGCATCGGGGTCATTCGGAACGGCGCCGCCGTACTGCTCGGTGAGGACGACCGCGCTCTGGTGCAGCCAGCGCGCCCGCCGCGGGTACCCCAGCCGTCCCCACGCCCGCAGGGCATCCGCGACGCTGTCGCTGGCGAGGGCCTCAGGGGACGGCCACCGGGCCAGCCACGCCTCCCACACCGGCAGCACGCGATCGACGGGGGTCTGCTGGAGCATGAACTCGCTGACGAGGACACCCCACGGGGAGGTGTGACGCCACGGCAGGGGCCGCTCATGGACGGCGTACCACCGCAGCAGGGCGGCTACCAGCGCGGAGTCCGCCTGCCCCGCCCCGTCACGCGCCACGCAGGGATCGTGTCATGATCGATTCCGCCTCGCAGTACCGTGTCCCCGTGAGTACGTTCATGCGGCCGAGCGGCCCCGAGCCCGCCTCGGTGTACTGGATCCGTCGAGGCGCCATCGTTCTCGTGGTCATCACCGTCATCGTCGCACTGTGGTGGCTGGCGGGCTCGCTCCTCGGCGGCGGATCCGACACTGCCGCCTCAGGTGACGGCCAGCCGTCGGCGACGTCATCGGCAGTGCCGGAGTCCTCCGCGAGTGCTGTCGCCTCGACGACACCCGCGGGTGACCCGATCGAATGCCTCGACTCGGCCATCAAGGTCGAGGCGACCACGGATTCCTCGACGTATCCCGTCGGCTCGACGCCGAGGCTTAACCTGACCATCACGAACATCGGCACGATCACGTGCACCCGCGATGTGGGGCCGAAGGCCAACGAACTCGAGATCACCTCGGGCGGATACCACGTCTGGTCCTCTGACGACTGCAACGCCAGCGGCAAGAGCAAGGTGACGACATTGGAGGCCGGTGACAAGGTGGCTTCGAGCATCACCTGGGACGGGCGCCTGAGCCAGAAGGGCTGCCCCAACGGACAGGGCGCGGCCGCGAAGCCCGGTCGCTACGACCTGGTCGGACGCAATGGCTCGGTGACGAGTGACCCGACGCCCTTCGCCCTGACCTCGGCCAACTGACTGGGACGTAGCAGGCGGCTACACGAACCGGTCGAGAATGCTGGCCTCAGCGAGTCGCGACAGGCCGTCTCGAACCGATCGGGCCCGGGCCTCACCGACGCCTTCGACCTGCTGCAGATCCTCCGTTGTTGCGGCCAGCAGTTTCTGCAGACCGCCGAAGTGGCCGACGATTCGGTCGTTGATGATCTCCGGCAGGCGGGGTACGCGGGCGAGCAGCCGGAAGCCGCGGGGTGTCACGGTCGACTCAAGAACCTCGGCAGAGTCAGCGAACCCGAAGGTGGCACCGACCTTCACGAGGTCGAGCAGATCCTGCTCGGACAGGCCATCCAGGGATTCGATGGCACGCTCCACACCCCGACGGCGCCGGTTGTTCGCCGAGACGAGGTAGTCGCGGATGAGCAGGACGCGGTCGATGTCGACGCCGGCAACCAGCTCGTTCAGCTGCAATGACAGCAGTCGTCCCTCAGTGCCCAGCTCCACGACGTAGTTGTCGACCTCGCGCCGGATCCGGCGGACCATCTCGCCGCGCTGCGCGACGATGCAGACATCGCGCACCGTGACGAGGTTCTCGATCTCGAGCGCCGAGAGCGTGCCGCTGACCTCGTCGAGGCGCGACTTGTAGCGCTCCAGGGTGGCCAGGCCCTGGTTCGCGCGCGACAGGATCTCGCCCGAGTCCTCGAGCACGTGACGTCGGCCGTCGACGTAGATCGCGATGATGTTCATGGACTTGCTGACGCTGATCACGGGGTGCCGGGTCTGCCGGGAAACGCGATCCGCTGTGCGGTGCCGCGTGCCGGTCTCGTCAGTAGGGAGGCCCGGGTCGGGCATCAGCTGAACGGCGGCGCGCATGATCGTCTGGGCGCCATCGTCGACGATGATCGCGCCATCCATCTTCGAGAGCTCACGGAGCCGAGTGGCGGAGAAGGCGACGTCGAGGACGAAGCCGCCGTTGGCGACCTGCTCAACCAGTCGGTCCCACCCGAGCACGATGAGGGCGCCGGTGCGCCCGCGCAGGATGCGCTCGAGACCGTCGCGGAGTGCAGTTCCCGGCGCCACCATGGCCAGGACCTCGCGGATGCGGATATCGGGTGCTGGATCTGTGGTCATGACTCTCCCCGTCGGGTGGCGACCGGCGCCGATGCGCGGGCCAGTTGCTGAGCTGTGGCGATTGCCTCATGGATGGATCCGACCTCGTGCATGCGCATTCCGCTGGGCACTGCACTGGGCGTGCCGCGGGCGCGCAGCGCGCGGGTGGGGGCGATGACGTCGGTGAAGCCGAGCCGCCCGGCCTCGGCAAGTCGTCGGTCGAGCGACGAGATGGGGCGAACATCGCCGGCGAGCCCGATTTCGCCGAATGCGACCAGGCCCGCGGGGAGCGGAACATCGGAGACGCTGCTGGCGATGGCGAGCGCCACGGCCATATCGGTGGCCGGCTCGGTGAGTCGCACGCCGCCGACCGTCGCGACGAAGCAGTCAGCCGTTGCGAGTTTCACGCCAGCGCGGCGTTCGAGAACGCCCAGCATCATCGCGATGCGTGATGAGTCGAGCCCGCTCGTGACCCGACGCGGCTGCGGAGCCGACGAGGGCGCGATGAGTGCCTGGACCTCGGCGATGAGTGGACGGCGACCCTCCATGGTGACGGTGACACAGGTGCCGGGCGCCATCTCGCGGCGGTCGCCGAGGAAGAGCCCACTGGGGTCGGAGAGGCCGACGATGCCGTCGTCGACGAGTTCGAAGCAGCCGATCTCGTCGGCTGCGCCGAACCGGTTCTTGACGGCCCGGACGAGGCGGAGCGGACCCTGCCGATCGCCCTCGAAGTGCAGGACGACGTCGACGAGGTGCTCGAGGGTGCGAGGTCCGGCGACGGAACCGTCCTTGGTCACATGGCCGACGAGGACGATCGTGATGTCTCGGGCCTTCGCTACCGCAATGAGGGAGGCCGCGACCTCCTTCACCTGCGTGACACCGCCCGCAGCACCCTCGATCTCGGCGCTCGAGATGGTCTGCACGGAGTCCAGGACGAGCAGGCTCGGACCGATGGCATCGATCTGTCCCAGCACGGCACCGAGGTCGGTCTCAGCAGCGAGGAACAGGTCGTCGGCCACCGCATCGATCCGCTCGGCCCGCAGGCGTACCTGTGCGGCCGACTCCTCGCCCGTGACGTACAGGGCGGTATGCCCGCTGCGGGCCCACGCTGCGGCCGTCTCGAGGAGCAGCGTGGACTTGCCGACCCCCGGCTCACCTGCGAGCAGCAGTACCGCGCCCGGCACGAACCCGCCACCGAGCACCCGGTCGAGTTCGTCGATGCCGGTGGGGACAGCCCGGGCAGTCGCGACATCGACCTCGCCGATTCGTACGGCCGGAGTGCGGGTGACGGCAGCCGCCGTGGTTCGGGCACGTGGTGCGCCGACTTCCTCGACGGTGCCCCATGCCTGGCACTCACCGCAGCGGCCAACCCATTTCGGGGAGGTCCAGCCGCAGTCGCTGCACCGGTACGGGATGACCTGAGCGCGTGCCATATCCGCTACCGAGGATCAGCCGGGTGCGGTGAGAGTCCGAGGTCGAATCGACCCTGCTCGAGCAGGAGCACGCGCGCTCGGCACAGTCGCGCCAGCTCGTCGTAGGCGGCCTGCCCGATCAGGGCGACGATCTCATCTCGGCCCGACTCGAAGACCGGCTCGGTACCGACATGCGCATCGGTGTTCGCGGTGCAGTACCACGGGAAGTCGTGGCCGCCGGGACCCCAGTCCTGCCGCTGGTACTCGCCGAGCACGATGACCAGGTACTCGGTGCCGTCCTCGATCGTGCGGTTCTCGTATGAACGACGAAGGGGAAGCTGCCAGCACACCTCGGGCTTGGTCTCGATGAAGGACACTCCCTCGGCACTGGCGAGGTGGTGCAGCGCGCAGCCATAGCCGCCCGCGAAGTCCGCGTCATTGTGGAAGATGCAGGCACCCTTGACGACTCGGGTCTTCTCCTCGCCGTCCTCCTTCTCGGTCCAGCCCTTGCGGGTGCCGGTGCGGTGGTGCTGCCACAACTCGGGGGTGAGCTTCTCGACCCAGGCGGTGACCCGCTTGCGGTCCTTCTTCTCGGAGAAGTGGGCCCCATGGACGCAGCAGCCGGCGTCCGGGCGCGATGCGTCGATGCCCTGGCAGCCCCGGCCGAAGATGCAGGTCCATCGGGAGGTCAGCCAGGTCAGATCCGCCTTGATGAGGTGCGCGGAATCAGCCGGGTCGACGAACTCGACCCACTGTCGGGGGAAACCAAGCATCACCTCTGGCATGACGCCACCCTACGTGGTGACGCCGACGACATCACCGAAGTCGGTGCCATGCTGCGCGTCGATCGCGGGTGCCGATAGTTTTCGACCTGTGCGACTTGGAGTTCTCGACCTCGGCTCGAACACTGTCCATCTGCTGCTCGTGGACGCCCACTACGGGGCGGCACCGGTGCCGGCATCGAAGCTGAAGATGCCGCTGCGCCTGTCCGAGCACCTTGGCAGCGACGGCAGCGTCGATGAGGTGGCCATCGCCCAGCTCGTCGATTTCGTCAGCCGGGGCCAGCGGCTCGCTGAGGACAAGGGCGCCACCGCGATCATGGCCTTCGCCACGTCGGCCATCCGAGAGGCGACCAATGGCGAGGAGGTCCTCTCGCGGGTGCGCACGGAGACGGGGCTGGAGATTCAGGTCCTCTCCGGTGAGGACGAGGCCCGGATGACCTTCCTCGCGGTCCGACGCTGGTTCGGCTGGTCGAGCGGACGGATTCTGGGCCTGGACATCGGCGGAGGGTCTCTGGAGATCGCCTCGGGCACCGACGAGGAGCCGGATGTGGCGGTGTCCGTCCCGCTCGGAGCCGGGCGGCTGACCCGGGATTTCCTTGGCGGTGACCCGCCGGATGCGGAGTCCGTCAGGGCGCTGCGGCGTCATGTGCGCGCGAGTATCGCGGAGGTGGTCGCTCGTGTGCGTCGAGTGGGCGAGCCCCGTATCGCCGTCGCAACATCGAAGACCTTCCGTCAGCTCGCCCGCATCGCGGGGGCCGCGCCATCGAGCGAGGGCATTCACACTCGCCGCGTCCTTCGCGTCGAGGACCTCCGGGAGATCGCCCCGAGGCTTGCGGCCATGACGGCGGTTGAGCGCAGCAAGATTCCGGGCGTGTCCGAGGGCCGCTCGGAGCAGATGGTTGCCGGCGCGATCGTCGCCGAGGCCGCCATGGACCTGTTCGAGCTGGAGGAGCTGGTCGTCTGCCCCTGGGCGCTGCGTGAGGGGATCATCCTGCATCGCATGGACGGCCTGCCTCTATGACGGCCGCGGTCACCGACCCGCACTCCGGCCTCACCTCGGCAGAGGTCGCGGAGCGGGTGGCGGACGGCCGAGTCAACGCTGCGCCCGATGCGCGCAGTCGCAGTCTCTCCGACATCGTCCGGGCCAACACGTTCACGTGGTTCAACGGACTGATCGGCTTCCTGTGGGTCGTGATGCTGCTGGTCGCACCCATCCAGGACTCGCTCTTCGGTTTCGTCATCGTGGCCAATACGGGGATCGGCATCATCCAGGAATGGCGTGCGTCGCGGACGCTGGCGAAGCTTGCCGTCATCGGCGAGGCGAAGCCCGTGGTGCGCCGTGACGGAGCCGACATCGAGGTCAGCCCACATGATGTCGTCCTCGATGACGTCGTCGTCCTTCGCACGGGCGATCAGCTCGTTGTCGATGGCGTTGTCGTCGTGGGCGATGGCCTCGAGATCGACGAGAGCCTGCTGACGGGTGAGGCCGATCCGGTCGACAAGGCGGTCGGGGATCCGGCGATGTCGGGGTCGTTCGTGGTCGCGGGATCCGGCCTGTACCGGGCGACGCGGGTCGGCAAGGACTCGTTCGCGGCGGGGCTCACCGAGCAGGCGAAGAAGTTCCACCTGACCAACTCCGAGTTGCGCGACGCCATCAACGGCTTCATCCGCGGCATCTCCTTCCTGCTCCTGCCCGTGGGACTGCTGCTGCTGTGGTCGCAGCTCGTCCGAGCCGAGCTGCCCTTCGATGAGGCCGTGCGCGGCACCATCGCGGGCGTCATCACGATGGTGCCCGAGGGGCTCGTCCTGCTCACGAGCATCGCGATGGCGGTGTCCGTGATCCGGCTCGCGCAGCGCAAGGTGCTCGTGCAGGACATGCCTGCGGTCGAGGTCCTGGCGCGCGTCGACACGATCTGCGTGGACAAGACCGGCACCCTCACGGAGCCGGGCATGCGCGTTCGCGAGGTGATCGCGCTGGACGGGTCCGACGGGTTCACCGACGCCCTCGGCGCGATGGGCGCCAGTGAGGCGAATCCCAACCCGACGCTCGAGGCGATTGCCGCGACGTACCCGAGCCCGGGGTGGTCCGTCGCCGAGGCCGTGCCGTTCTCCAGCGCTCGCAAGTGGTCGTCGGCCACGTTCGAGGGTCATGGCACCTGGCTGCTTGGCGCACCGGACATCCTCGCGGCCGACGATGCGCCGGTGCGGGCGCATGCGGAGTCGGTGGCTGCAGACGGCGCCCGAGTGCTTCTCCTGGCGCGGGGCACCGGTCGCCCGTCTGCGGAGCACGGGACCGGTGCACTGACACCGGTGGCCCTGGTGGTGATCAACCAGCAATTGCGGCCAGATGCCGCGGAGACCGTCGCCTACTTCCTCACACAGGACGTCACGGTCAAGGTGATCTCGGGAGACAACGCCGCGACGGTCGGTGCCATCGCCATGCAGGCCGGCGTACCGGGCGCCGACCGGCCTGTTGATGCGCGCGACCTGCCGACCGATCCGGCGGCCCTCGCCGACGCCGTTGCCGCGTCCAATGTGTTCGGACGGGTGACACCGGCGCAGAAGATGGCGATGGTCGACGCCCTGCACCTGCGCAACTCCACGGTCGCGATGACAGGCGATGGCGTCAACGATGTGCTCGCCCTCAAGAACGCCGATCTCGGCATCGCGATGGGTTCGGGCTCGGGAGCGACGCGGGCCGTCGCGCAACTCGTGCTGCTCGACAACAAGTGGTCGGTGATGCCCAGTGTCGTTGCGGAAGGACGACGGGTCCTGGGCAATATTGAGCGGGTATCCGACGTCTTCCTCACCAAGACGAGCTACGCGGTGGTGATCTCCGTCATCACGGGCCTGCTGGCCGTGGAGTTCCCGTTCCTGCCGCGGCACCTGTCACTCATCGGGGCGCTGACGATCGGCATCCCGGGCTTCTTCCTTGCCCTGATGCCCAACACCGAGCGGTTCCGGCCAGGGTTCCTGCGTCGAGTGCTCCTGTTCGCCGTCCCATCCGGGATCATCGCCGGGGCGGCGGCACTCATCACGTACGCGCTGACCTCGTCGATGCTCCTCGATCAGGGAACATCTGAGGCCGCGGCCCGAACCGCGGCGCAGACATCCGCAACCACGGCTCTGTTCATCGTCACGATCTCGGTACTTCTCCAGTCGGCCAGGCCCCTCAATGCCCTGCGCATCGGCATCGTCGCGCTGATGGTCGCGTGCTTCATCGGCGTCGTGATGATTCCCTGGCTTGCCGACGTCTTCTCGATGCATCTGGGCTGGAATGCGGAGACGGCCGTCGCCCTCGTCGCGGGCGGGATCGGCGCGGTGCTCGTGTGGATTGCGGCACTCGTCACGGACCGCTGGCGCCGGGCGTGACCACGGCTCGGGTCGGGCTGTCGACATCGTCGGTATTCCCCGAGACCACGGCGGCAGCCTTCGAACTGGCCGCGGCTGTCGGGTACGACGGGGTTGAAGTGATGGTCGGCACCGACGCAACGAGCCAGGACCCGGACGCCCTCAAGGCGCTCATGGACCACTATGAGGTGCCGATCCTGTCGATTCACGCGCCGTGCCTGCTCATCACGCAGCGCGTGTGGGGGACCGACCCGTGGGGCAAGCTGCAGCGTGCCCAGGAGGCCGCTGAGAGACTCGGCGCGGCGACCGTGGTGGTGCACCCGCCGTTCCGCTGGCAGCGCGA
>CAJAKT010000022.1 GCA_903940375.1 uncultured bacterium
AGATCAGCCCGCCGCCGGTCTCATCAGCATTCGAGAACCTCTGCGCCACGTAGATCGGGAGGATGCTGACCAGCACCAGCGCTGCTGCGACCACGTTGACGATCGGCGCCTGATTGGGGCGGAAGAGGTTCTGGTAGATCCAGATCGGCAGAGTGGTGATTCCCGGCCCCGCCGTGAATGTCGTGACGATGATCTCGTCGAACGAGAGGCCGAAAGCCAGGATGGCCCCGGCGACCAGCGCCGAACGCATCAGCGGGAACGTCACATAGACAAAGGTGCGCCAACCGTTGGCGCCGAGGTCCGCGGACGCCTCCTCCACGCTGCCACCCATGCGGCGGACGCGGGCGATGACGTTGTTGTACATGACGACGATGCAGAACGTCGCGTGGCCGATGATCAGGGTGTAGATCGTCAGCCCGCCGAGGAAGGACGTGAAGACGTTGTTCAGCGCGATGCCGGTGACGATGCCGGGCAGCGCGATCGGCAGGACGACCAGCAGCGAAACTGACTCCCGGCCGAAGAACCGATACCGACCAAGGGCAAACGCGAGCAGCGTCCCGAGCACGAGTGCGACGAGCGTCGCGGCAATGGCAACACCGATTGAGGTCATCAGCGCCTCGCGAACACCCTCGCTCTCCACCGCCTTGCCCCACCACTCGGTGGTGAAGCCGCTCGGTGGCCACGTCAAGCTCTTGTCGGTGCTGAATGAGTTGATCAGGATCACGCCGAGCGGCACGTAGATGAAACCGAACGCGATGATGGCGAAGATGGTGAGGACGACTCTGGTCCCGCGCGAGATCGACATGGCCACCTACAAGTTATCCAGCGCGCCCGAGCGACGGACGGCCAGCAGGTAGAGCAGCACGATGACAACCGGGACGGTCGCGACGGCAGCGGCGAATGGGAGGTTGGTGACGTAGGTCGTCTGGACGATGTTGCCGAGCATGGTCACCTTGCCGCCGACGATCTGAGCGGTGATGTAGTCGCCCAGGCTGAGCGAGAAGGTGAAGATCGAGCCAGCCACGATCGACGGGAAGATGATCGGCATGACGACGCTGCGGAAGGTGCGCCCACCTGTGGCTCCGAGGTCGGACGATGCATCGAGCATCGAGTTCGGCAGGCGAGTGAGGCCCGCGTAGATCGGCAGGATCATGTAGGGCAGCCACAGATACGTCAGCGTGATGACGATGCCGAGGTACCCGTAGCCCGGGCTCGAGAGGCCGAGCGGATCAAGGAACCAGGCCAAGACCCCGGTCTCCGGCTGCAGCATCGCGCGCCAGGCATAGACCTTGACGAGATAGGACGCCCACAGCGGAGTCAGCACCATCGCCACGAGCAGCGGCCGCCAGGACGGTCGCGCCACCCGTGCCATGAAGAACGCGAGCGGCAGCGCCAGCACCAAGCAGAAGAGCGTGACGAGCAGCGCAATGCTGACCGTGCGGAGCATCGACCCGAGGTAGGCCGAGTTGGTGAATACCTGCTGGAAGTTCTTCATGGTGAACGTCTTCACGAGCTGCCCGGTGAAGTCATCCACGGTCCAGAAGGCCGTGAGGAAGAGCGCGGCGAGTGAGCCCAGGTAGACCACGACCAGCCACGCCATCGGAGCGGTCAGCAGGCCGGCAAGCCGCAGGCGCGGATGCCGGTAGCCGAAGCCCCGAGGCGTGGCGGTCGTGGTCGTCACTGGTTCAGTCCTCCGGAAACGGCGCCGCTAGGAGCGGAGCGCGCTCCATGCCGTTGCCCACTCGCTGTAGGGAACGCACTGGGTGTCCGTGCGCCCGTCGATGCAGGTGGCCGTCGGCGTGTTCCAGTAGTAGACGTCCGTCCAGTACTCGGCGTCACCCGCGTGGTACGTCTCGCAGAACGTCTTGTCCGCAGTGAGCTCACAGGACTTGGCATTCGACGGGGCCTCGCCAAACCATTCCGCGACCTGAGCGTTCGTCTCCGGGGAGGCGATGTGGTCAACCCACTTGTACGCACAGTTGATGTTCTTCGCGTCCTTGGCGATCATCCACGTGTCAGACCAGCCAGTTGCGCCTTCCTTGGCCTTGGTGGACTGGATCTTGCCGCCCTCTGCAGCTGCAAGGTTGGCGATGACCTGCCACGACGTACCGATCGCGGTCGTCCCGGAGTTGAAGGCCTGGACTGCCTTCGTGTAGTCGCTCCAGTACTCGCTGATGAGCGGCTTCTGCTGCTCGAGCAGCGCCATGGCCGCGTCGAACTGCGTCTGGTCGAGCGAATACGGATCGGTGATCCCGAGTTCCGGCTGCGTCGCCATCAGGTAGACCGCCGCATCCGCGATGAAGATGGGCGAGTCGTATGCGGTGACCGCACCCGCGTAGGGGGAGTCCGCCTCGAACGTGGCTGCCCACGAGTCGACCGGCTCCGTGACCTTGTCGGTGTTCCACATGATCAGGTTCGCGCCGCGGCCATGGGGGATGCCGTAGGCAACACCGTTGACGCTGTTGAACTTCTGCATCTTCAGATCCTCGAAGATGTCGGCGTAGCTCGGCACGAGGTCGGTGTTGACCGGCTGCACCGTGTCGCCGTAGATGAGCCGCAGCGTCGCGTCGCCGGATGCCGACACGACATCCCAGCCACCACCCTGCATGAGCTTCACCGCTTCGTCGGAGGTGCCGAAGGTCTTGAGGTTCACCTTGCAGCCCGTCTCCTCCTCGAAGCCAGACACCCAGTCGACGGCCGGGTCGGTCGAGCCGTTCTCGACATAGCCAGGCCACGCGAGGATGTTGACCTCGCCCTCACCGTCACCGACGGGTCCGGCGTAGGCCTCGCCACCGGGAGCGGCAGGCGCCTCGGATGCGGGTGCCTCAGACGCAGCTGCAGATGCGGCTCCGCTGGCGGCAGTCGATCCCGCAGCAGCGGCGCTCGACTCTGTGCTGCTGGACCCGCCGCTGCATGCGGCGAGCATCAATGCGGCGGCAGTACCTGTCGCGGCAAATGTGAGCAGACGCTTTGTGTGCACCTGCGGCCTCCTGTTCTATTGCGGAGCCGTGAGCGGATGCCCACGGCTTGTGGTGACTGACTAGTCGGCGACCTGGTACTCGTGACGCGCATCCCAGACAAGCTGGATCCGCTGACCACGCAGGTGACCGAGGTCTGTGGACATCTCGGAGTTCTGCTGCACGGCCATCAGGGAACCGCCAACAGCAAGGTCGACGACAAACCGGGTGGACATGCCGACGTACACAACCTCGCGCACCGTGCCCGGAACAGCGTGCTCGCCATCGCCGGGTCGTGCATCGGCTTCGATGACGCGGATCTTCTCCGGCCGCACCGACCACGTGCCCGGGCGGCCGAGGACCGCCTGGGCCGCAGCACCCTCAAGCAGGTTGGACGTACCCACGAAGCCCGCTACGAACGCGGTGGCCGGATGCTCATACACCTCAGTCGGGGTGCCGAGCTGCGCGATGTTCCCCTCGTTGAACACGGCGATGCGATCGGACATCGTCAACGCCTCATCCTGGTCGTGCGTGACGAACACGAATGTGATCCCGACCTCGCGCTGGATCTCCTTCAGCTCGACCTGCATCTGCTCGCGGAGCTTGAGGTCGAGCGCACCGAGGGGCTCATCGAGAAGCAGCACCTTCGGACGATTGACGAGGGCCCGGGCAAGGGCGACGCGCTGCCGCTGGCCACCGGACAACTGCGACGGCGCTCGGTCGCCATAGGCACCCAGTCGAACCGACTCGAGGGCAGCGAGGGCGCGCGTCTTGCGCTCAGCAGCCGGCACCTTCTTGACCTTCAAGCCGTACTCGATGTTCTTCAGCACGGACATGTGCGGGAACAGCGCGTAGTCCTGAAAGACCGTGTTGACGTCGCGTGCATAGGGCGGCACGCGCGTGACGTCGACGCCAGCGAGTTCGATGGTGCCGTCATCCGGTCGCTCGAAGCCGGCGATCATCCGAAGGACGGTGGTCTTGCCCGAGCCCGACGGACCGAGCAGGGTCAGGAACTCCCCGTCGAAGACATCGAGATCGACCCCGTCAACGGCAACGACATCGCCGAAACGGCGCGTCAGGCCACGGAGGCGAATGGCCACGGACGGCTCAGACATGGTGTAACGAACTCCCTGCATCATGGCGTGGACCGCCGAGGGGGCGATCGCGGAACAGTATCCGCTTCCACGCATTGCCCACACCGACTCCCCCATGGACGGGGCAAATCGTTACCTATTCGTAGGAAATGCCACGGTTTTCGTCGTCAGTCACCGAGGGTCAGGGGTAGCCACCGGCTCAGGTCAGATCGCTCACCACTCGCGTGCAGCCGGCCCGATGCGACGGCCTGCGCCCAGGTGAGTTCCCCGCTGGCCAGGGCGAGCCAGGTCACGGCATCGGTCTCGACGACGGCCGACGGCGTACCTCGGCGATGAGTCAGGCCGGGGATGGCCTGGACCGCCGCATACGGCGGGATCCGGATCTCGACGGACCGCCCCGGCGCCCGCTCCTGCAGCAGGGCCAGGGATGCCTTCACCTCCGCCCGCAGGTCGGCGGTGTCGGGGGCCATCAGCGCAGGGCGTCCGGCAGGGTGCCCTCGTGTGCGGTGCGCAAGTCATCGACGGTGACCGTGAACAGCTCCGACAGTTGCAGCACCTGCGTGCCCTCGGGGTAGCCCGCATCAGGGCCAAGGCCCGAGTCGACCACGCCGATTCGGTACGCCGGCAGTCCCCGCGCCGCACACATCTCCGTGAAGCGCAGCTCCTCTGTCCGAGCCACGACCACCACCGCGCGGCCCGTGGACTCGCTGAACAGCAAGGTGAAGGGATCAATGCCGTCCGGGAGCCAGCACCGAGCACCGATACCTGAGTGCAGGGCCATCTCAACCAGTGTCTGCGCTACACCACCGTCGGACACGTCATGTGCCGCGGACAGCATGCCGTCACGCGAACCAGCAACGAGAATCTCGCCGAGGAGCCGCTCCCGCGCGAGGTCGACCGCCGGCGGCATTCCGCCGAGGTGGCCATGCACGTGATGCGCCCACTCGCTGCCACCGAACTCATCTCGTGTGTCGCCGAGGAGGTAGACCAACTCGCCATCCTCGCGCCAGGCAATCGGCGTGCGTCGCTCCACATCGTCGATGACCCCCAGCACACCGACAACGGGGGTCGGCAGGATCGGCGTTCCGCCAGTCTGGTTGTAGAACGAGACATTGCCACCCGTGACAGGGATACCGAGTTCGAGGCAGCCATCGGCGAGGCCGGTAGTCGCCTGCGCGAACTGCCACATGACTTCGGGATCCTCCGGCGACCCGAAGTTCAGGCAGTTGGTGACGGCAAGTGGCACGGCACCCGACGCGGCCACGTTGCGATAGCTCTCCGCGAGCGCCAGTTTCGCGCCGTTGTACGGATCAAGCTTGGCGAACCGACCGTTGCAGTCGGTTGAGAGCGCGACACCGCGGCCGGTCTCCTCGTCGATGCGGATCATGCCGGCATCCTCGGGCTGCGCCAGGACGGTGTTACCGAGGACGTAGCGGTCGTACTGCGAGGTGACCCACGACTTCGATGCGAGGTTCGGCGCCGCCACCATCGTCAGCAGCGTGGCGCGGAGCTCATCAGGCGTCGATGGGCGGGCGAGGTTGTCGGGTCCGTCGGCCTGCAGAGCGTCCTGCCACACCGGGCGGTGGAAGGGGCGCTCGTACACGGGACCGTCATGCGCAACCGAACGCGGCGGCACGTCGACAATCTGCTCACCGTGCCACTCCACCGTGAGCCGGCCCGAATCGGTGACCTCGCCGATGACGACGGCCTCGACCTCCCACTTCGCGCAGAGCTTGAGGAACGCATCGAGATTCGCCGGCGTGACGATCGCGCACATGCGCTCCTGCGACTCGCTCATGAGGATCTCCTCAGGCGAGAGCGTGGGATCGCGAAGCAGCACGCGATCCAGCCACACGTGCATGCCGCCCTCACCGTTAGAGGCCAACTCACTCGTGGCGCAGGAGATGCCCGCGCCACCAAGGTCCTGAATTCCCTCGACGAGACCAGCGTGCAACACCTCGAGCGTCGCCTCGATCAGGAGCTTCTCCATGAACGGGTCGCCGACCTGGACGCTTGGGCGCTTGGTGGGGCCACCCTCGCTGAAGGTCTCCGATGCGAGTACGGAGACGCCGCCGATGCCGTCGCCACCCGTGCGAGCGCCGTAGAGGACGACGAGGTTGCCGACACCCTTGGCACTGGCCAGGTGGATGTCCTCATGGCGCATGGCACCGATGCACAGGGCATTGACGAGGGGGTTGCCGAGATATGACGGGTCGAAGACGACCTCGCCACCGATATTGGGCAAGCCCAAGCAGTTGCCGTACCCGCCGACACCCGCAACGATCCCCGGCATCACCCGGCGAGTGTCGGGCGCATCGAGTGGGCCGAAGCGCAGCGGATCCATGACGGCCAGCGGCCGCGCACCCATCGACAGGATGTCTCGCACGATGCCGCCGACGCCGGTTGCTGCACCCTGGTAGGGCTCGACATACGACGGATGGTTGTGGCTCTCGACCTTGAACGTCACGGCCCAGCCGTCACCGATGTCGACAACGCCCGCGTTCTCGCCGATCCCGACCATGAGGATGTCGGTCTTCGGAGCCTTCTCGCCGAACTGGCGCAGATGCACCTTGCTCGACTTGTACGAGCAGTGCTCACTCCACATGACGGAGTACATCGCGAGTTCGGAACTCGTTGGCCTACGGCCGAGGATGTCGCGAATCTCCTGGTACTCGTCAGGCTTGAGCCCCAGTTCAGCGAACGGCTGCGAGCGATCGGGATCCTCGACGGCGTGCGTGACGGTGTCGATCATGATGCCCCCACCAGTGAGTTGAGCACTGACGTGAAGAACGGCAGTCCATCGGTCGTCGGACCGGTGAGATCCTCGACGGCGTGCTCCGGGTGCGGCATCAGGCCGACGACGTTGCCTCGCTCGTTGCGGATGCCGGCGATATCGCGGCGGCTGCCGTTCGGGTTGAGCCCGAGGTAACGCGCGATCACACGCCCCTCGCCCTCAAGCATGTCGAGCGTGGCCTCGTCGGCCACGTACCCGCCCTCGCCGTTCTTCAGCGGGATGAGGATCTCCTGTCCGGTCTCGAAATCGGCCGTCCACATCGATGTGGTGTCCTCGATGCGCAACTGCTGGTCGCGGCAGATGAAGTGGAGGCTGTCGTTGCGCGTCAGCGCACCGGGCAGCAGATGCGACTCGCACAGGATCTGGAAGCCGTTGCAGATCCCCAGGACCGGCAGGCCGCCCTTGGCCGCATCGACGATCGAGTGCATGACGGGAGCGAACCGGGCGATTGCTCCGCACCGCAGGTAGTCGCCGTAGGAGAAGCCGCCTGGTAGGACGACAGCGTCGACCTTCTTCAGGTCATCGTCGCCGTGCCATAGAGCAACGGCCTCGCCACCGGCGATGCGCACCGCACGAGCAGCATCGCGATCGTCGAGCGAGCCGGGGAAGGTGACAACGCCAACCCGAGGAATCACTGCTCGTCGTCCACGACTCGCATCGAGTAGTTCTCGATGACCGGGTTGCTCAGGAGTTCCTCGGCGAGGGTGTGCATGAGGTCGTAGCGATCGCCCTCGAGCGTGCCCTCGATGTCGATGATGAACTGCTTGCCCTGACGGACGTCCTGGACGCCCGTGAGGCCAAGGCGCCCGAGGGCTCCCTGTACTGCCCGGCCCTGAGGGTCGAGGATTTCCGGCTTGAGCATGACGTCGACGATGACGCGGGCCACGGGCACTCCAGGTGCTAGTCGCAGGCAGAAGGCTGGGGAAGAACGCCAGCCTATCGGCCTCTTCCGTGGCATCCGCAGGGCCTGCTCAGGCAGGCAGGAGGGTGAAGGACTCCCCAGTGAGGCTCCGCAGGACGGAGAAGTGCCGATGGTCGAAGGTGGCGATCTTCGTGGTCGCGTAACGCTCCGCCAGGACGACGAGCGAGGCGTCGGTGACGCCGATGCTCTGGTCCGGGAATCTCCCGATGACCTCGGCGCACGTGATGAGATCCCCTGCTCCGAGGACTGGCAGTTCGAAGGCCCCGCTGCTCAACTCGGCAAGCATTCGGATTTCCGCACGCGTGCCGGCCCGTCGAGTCAGCAGGTAGTCGAGTTCGGCCACGACGTAGGGGCTCACGACGAGCTCACGCCCGCTGTTCATGACGTCAACGACCGACACGTGGTCAGGGTCATCGGCCCGGAAGTATGCATAAAGCGCACTCGTATCGAGAATGATCAATCCCGACCGAACCCTTCCATGGCATCACTCGAATCGATGTCCCGTGCGTCGAGACCGCCACCGGTGAAGATTCCACCCGAAAGTCGCCCACGGCGCACTTCGTTGTCCACAGCGGTGCGGATGAGCTCCGCCTCGGACACCCCGCGCCGGGCTGCTTCGACCTCAAGGAGGGACTTGAGTTCCTCAGGCAGGTAGACCGTTGTGCGCTTCATGCCATACATGGTGCCATACGTTGGGCAAGACTCCCAGACCGTTGGTCAGTCGGTCGACGCCTGCCAGGCAGACCAGGCTGAGGTGACCATGTCGCGCAGGTCGCGGCCGGCGAACCAGCCCAGCTCGCGCTCGATCCGCTCGGTCGATGCCCACGTCGCGGCTGGATCCCCGGCCCGGCGCCCGACCACCTCGGGCGAGATGTCCCGGCCCAGCACCTCGCTGACCATGTCCATGACCTCGCGAACCGACGACCCCTCGCCCCGGCCCACGTTCATCGGTCCGACCACCGTGCCCTCTTCCAGCGCGGCTGCTGCAGCGACATGCGCATCGGCGAGATCCGATACATGGATGTAGTCGCGAATGCAGGTGCCGTCGGGAGTCGGGTAGTCGTCGCCGAAGATGCGGGGCCGCTGGCCTGCCTCGAGAGCCTGGAACACCATCGGGACGAGGTTGTTGACGCTGTTGTCGCCGAGTTCGTCGGCCCCTGCCCCTGCCACGTTGAAGTAGCGCATGGCCGCCCATTTGAGCCCCCAGGCAGTACCACTCGCCGCGGATGCCCACTCCCCGACCACCTTCGTCTCGCCGTACGGCGACTCGGCGTGCAGCACAGCATCCTCGTTGACGGGATTGGTGGCCGGCGTGCCGTAAACCGCGGCCGACGACGAGTAGACGAAACTCGACACGCCCTCGGCCTTCATGGCCTCGAGAACGGAGATCACGCCGTCGATGTTCTCGCGGTAGTACGTCAGCGGGATCTCCACCGACTCTCCGGCAGCCTTGATCGCCGCCAGGTGGATGACGCCCGTGCAGTCGTAGTCGCGCAACGCGATTCCCACCGCATGCGGATCCTGCACGGAGCCCGTCACGATGGGCACCGCGGGTTCCACTCTGCTGCGAAGGCCAGACGAGAAGTCGTCGAACACCACCACGTTCCGGCCGCTGGCCTGCAGCGCCCGGACCACGTGCGCGCCGATATACCCGGCGCCGCCCGTGACCAGCCACGTCGTCATGCGAACGTCTCGCCCGTCAGGATCTCGTAAGCCTCGATGTACTTCGCACGCGTCTGCTCGACCACATGCTCCGGCAACGGAGGCGGCGGCGTGTTGGACGACTTGTCCCAGCCGGACTCCGGCGAGGTCAGCCAGTCACGCACGAACTGCTTGTCGAATGACGGCTGCGGGCCACCCGGCGACCACGTCGCCTCCGACCAGTAACGCGATGAATCAGGGGTGAGGACTTCATCGGCCAGCACGATGCGCCCGGCGTTCTTGCCCGACCGCGCAAAGCCGAACTCGAACTTCGTGTCGGCGAGGATCAGGCCACGCTCACGCGCTGTCTCAAGGGCGACTTCGTAGATCGCCAGTGACATGCGCTTGATCTCCTGCGCCTCCTCCTGGCCGATCTCGACGATGACCTCGTCGAACGTCACGTTTTCGTCGTGATCCCCGATCGCAGCCTTCGTCGCTGGCGTGAAGAGGTGCTTGGGCAGCAGCGAACCGTCCTTCAGCCCCGGCGGCAGGCCATTGCCGCAGATCGAGCCCTGGGCGAGGTAGTCCGTGAGTCCGGAGCCAGAGAGGTAACCGCGGACAACGCATTCGATCGGCAGCATGTCGAGGCGTTCGCACACCATCGCGCGCCCCGCGACGGCCTTCGGGATACGGCCGGATGCGACGTGATTCGGGACAACGCCCTCGAGTCGCTTGAACCACCACTTCGACAGTGCCGTCAGGATGCGGCCCTTGTCCGGAATCAGCGTGGGCAGGACCCAGTCGTAGGCCGAGATTCGATCGCTCGCCACGAACAGCAGCCGATCGTCCGGCGTGCTGTACAGGTCGCGCACCTTGCCCGAGTAGACATGAACGTACTCGGGGCCGAGGCCGTAGTCCGGTGCAGGAGCTGACGTCACAGGATGTCTCCAGGTCGGTAGGAAGCGGCGTCCGGGAACCGGTCGACGACGGCCGCGACCTTGTCGGCCACTGCCCGCACCTGGCTGCCGGCTGCGCCCGTGAAGGACATCGGCTCGGCGATCAGCGCGGTCAACTCGGCCTCGGACAGCCCCAGCCGCTCATCGCCCGCCAGTCGCGCGATGAGGTCGTTCTCGCCCTGTCCGGCCTCGCGCATGGCGAGCGCCACCGCGACCGCATGCTCCTTGATGGCCTCATGCGCGGTCTCTCGCCCGACGCCACTGCGCACCGCGGCCATCAGCACCTTGGTGGTGGAGAGGAAGGGCAGGTAGCGCTCGAGTTCACGGTCGATGACGGCAGGGAAGGCGCCGAAGTCGTCGAGCACCGTCAGGAATGTCTCGAACAAGCCATCGATGGCGAAGAACGCATCTGGCAGCGCCACCCGGCGAACGACCGAGCAGTACACGTCGCCCTCGTTCCACTGCGATCCGGAGAGATCGGCGACCATCGTCAGGTAGCCGCGCAGCAGAACCGTGAAACCGTTGACCCGCTCACATGATCGCGAGTTCATCTTGTGGGGCATCGCCGACGAGCCAACCTGCCCGGGTCGGAAGCCCTCGGTGACAAGATCGAGTCCGGCCATCAGGCGAATCGTCGTAGCGAGGCTCGACGGCGCAGCCGCGACCTGCGTCAGCGCAGAGACAACATCGAGGTCAAGGGAACGCGGGTACACCTGCCCGACGCTGTCGAGGACATTGGTGAAACCCAGGTGCTGCGCCACGGCCTGCTCGAGCTGGTCGAGTCGGGCCTCGTCGCCACCCATGAGGTCGAGCATGTCCTGTGCCGTGCCGACCGGACCCTTGATTCCGCGCAATGGG
>CAJAKT010000023.1 GCA_903940375.1 uncultured bacterium
GCCCGTGGCCTCGAAGTAGGTCACGGCATCGATGCAGCCCGACTCGGCAATCGCCTTCAGGGAGAGCACGGTCCAGGCGGCCGCGAAAGTCCCGCATTGCCGGACATCGACTCGACTCGGGAGCGGTGTGTTGCTCACGTCCAGATCCGGCTGGGTCGCATTCGGGTTGAAGCGAGGTCTGAGGGTGATGGGGGAGATCTCGAGCCGCGCGTGGGGATACAGGGCGCGGGCATTGCGAGCGATCGTCGCCTGGGTCGCGGCGTTCTGCATCACCGTCTCGTCGTCAGCCGCGTGGACCTGCGGGTTGATGGAGAAGGCGGTGTGCGCCGCAGCGGCTGGTCGTCCGCGATTGAGTTCGGTGAAGTAGAGGTCCGTACCACCGCCGATGCGATCGCCGAGCACCATGCGTGCGTTGTCGAGCACCTGCGGACCGGTGACCTTGGCGGCCGGGTCGAAGACCAGCCAGTGGCTGATCCGAGGGTGGTCTCGGAAGGGTGCGAGGTGGTCGATGCCGCCGGTGATGGTGAGGGCTGGGACAAGAAGGGCGCCGATGGCCTCTGCATCCTTCAGGGCGGCCTCTAGCCGGGTGATCGGATCGTCGGATGTCAGATCGACACGGACGTGGTCGAGGTGCAGTGCCGCAAGTCGGTTGATCTCGGCGGGCGTCAGGGTGTGACCATCGTGGTCGAGCTGGATCCCGAGCGCTGGCAATGCGGTCGTGTGATCGGTGATGTCGATCCTCCGTGGCCGTTCAATGCGTGACTCGTTGGGCAGCGATCCCGTCAGGGTGACCTCGACTGCCTGCTCGATGCGATCCTCCGGGCGCACGGTGACGGGGAAGGGCAGGGTGATGGGCGTGCAGTACGTCTTGAACGAGGCATCGCTCCAGTTGCGGTGGTCCTCGCTCTCGAACGTCTCGCCCGTCATGCGCACCCTGGCGAGGAGTCCGGGGCGGATGGAGTGCGTGAGGGCCCGCACCTCGACGAAGGGCTGGTCGGGATCGATGTCGTCGGGGAACGCTGTCTCGGCGATCGACCCGTCGACCCGCTCGAGTGTGGTGGGCCGGCCGGCAAGGCTCGCCGGGTGCAGGACGCACAGCCCCAGGCGGTTGCGGACAAAGGGTTCCGATGTTCCGCCGTCGACGGCGAAGCGAATACTGCCATCGGCAGATCCGGTGATCCGCCCGGCCCAGGTGAACTCCCGTGCGTCGAATGTTCCTCGCGCGGTGAGTGCGATCGCGAAGGCATCGTCGGACTGCGTGATGTCCTCAGTGAGGATTCGCCACGGCCGGGCCGTCCAGTTGAGGTCCTGGAAGACCAGGTAGATCCTGCGCACGACCTCGGTTTCGCCGACGCGGATGTCGCGCAGGTCGCCGTCGGCATACCGCAGGGTCAGGGGTCCCGCGGTGAGGACTGTCAGGACAGGCTCCCCACCGAGTAGCGGGTGCCCGTCGCGAGTGACTCGTAGGCGCCGAGCGTGACATCGAGCAGGCGCAATGTCCGCGCGCCCGAGGTCTCCGGCTCAGCACCCGTCTCCAGGCAGGTGATCCAGTGTCGCTGGATGTTGTACACGGAATCCTGGATCGCATTCCACGGCTCGCTCGTCCAGCCGTGGTCGGGAATCACGAGGTCCTCGTCGGTGACGACGCCCCGGCTCACCACCTGCAGGTGGTAGTCGGCGCCGAGAGTGATGGACCCGTCGGTGCCCTCGAGCGTCACGAACGTCTGCGGATAGGTGTTGTGGTCGGAGCGCGTCTCGTAGCTGGCATCGACGATGCAGGTGGCGTCGTCCATGTGCATCAGGACGGTCGCGACATCCTCGCCGGCGATGCGCGGGTTCACGCGCAGGGCATCGGTGAACAGCGTCTGCGGCTCGCCCATGAAGCAGGTGGCGAGGTCGAAGAGGTGAACGGCCACATCAACGATGATCATCCGATCGCTGTCGACGAGCCACGGCTGCGCCGAGTACACGTCATGTGCCGTGCGGAAGGACACTCGCCCGAAGAACGGCCGGCCGATGGCATCGGAGTCAAGCAGTTGCTTGATCCGCCGCATCGGGTGCTGGAAACGGAAGTTCTCGTGCACCATGAACGGCAGAGACTTCGCACTGCACGCATCGACCATCGCCTGCGCGTCTGCCATCTCCCAGGCGAGCGGCTTCTGGCAGATGGGTGCCACTCCATGCGCCGCGGCGAGTTCGACCATCATGCGATGAGTGGGCGGCGTCGTGGCGATGTCGACGAAGTCGAGTTCCTCGTTGGCAAAGAGCTCGGCGGCATCTGTGTAGGCGCGACCGCCGAACTCGGCAGCCGCGGCCTGCACACGTCCCTCGTCGACATCGCATACGGCGACGAGCTCGACCTCTGGGATCTCGGCCCACGCGTGCAGATGGTTCTGCGCGAAGAAGCCGGTGCCGATGACCGCGAACCGGTAGGGGCGCTTCACAGCTCCACCGGCCGGCTCGGGTCGGTGATCCACTCGCTCCACGACCCGACGTACATCCGGGCGCCGGGCAGTCCGGCGATCTCCATGCCCAGCATGTTCTGGGCTGCCGTGACACCGGAGCCGCAGTAGAAGATGACCTCCGAAGGCGGCACGTCGCCGATGAGGCTGAGGTAGTGCGCGCGGAGCTCGTTGGCGGAACGGAATCGGCCGTCGGTGGTCTTCGTCTCAGCGCGGTCGGCCAGGCCCGCACCGGCGATATGGCCGCGGATGGCGTCCTGGTACACCCCGCCGCCGTGGTAGCCCTCGGCTCCACGTGAGTCGAAGACGCATGTCAGGGGCAGCACGCGGGCCGCGTCGACCTCGTCGACGTCGGCCAGCAGCTCAGGGCGAAGCCGCACGGTGAAGGGGCGGGAGTCGCGCGAACCATCGTCGGTCGTGATGGCGCCGCCGCTGGCCAGCCAGGCCGGCAGGCCGCCGTCGAGCACCGCAACGGAATCGTGTCCGAGCCAGCGGAGCATGAGCCACAGGCGGGACGCCGCCATCAGGCCGCCATCGGCGTCGTAGGCGATGACCTGCGTCGAATCGCCGATGCCCCATTCGCCGAGCCGGCGGGCGAACTCGTCGGGCTCGGGGAAGGGCCGCCTTCCGGTGACGCCGGTGATGATCGGTCCGGCCATGTCTGTGCCGAGGTCGGCCTGCTGTGCTCCCGGGATATGCCCCGCGGCGAAGGCCGCCTTTCCCCACTGCTCGTCGTCGAGGGTGAAGCGCGCATCGAGGATGACCCACGTGGGGTCGTCAAGGTGCTCCGCGAGTTCGGCTGCCGAGATGATCGTCGTGAACGCCAATGCCATGCCTTCCGCTGCGGCCCGTGGTGCCGCATCCTACGCTCGGGCCATGGACCCCAAACCCCGTAGTTTCGAAGTCACTGAAGGACGAGACCGGGCACCAGCACGGGGGATGCTGCGGGCGCTGGGCATGGACGATGCCGACTTCGGTCGCACTCAGATCGGCATCGCGTCGTCGTACAACACGATCACTCCCTGCAATATGTCGCTGCGTGATGTGGCGGCAGCCGTCGGACAGGGTGTTCATGCCGCTGGTGGATTCCCGATGGAGTTCGGCACCATCACCGTCTCCGATGTGATCTCCATGGGGCATGAGGGCATGCACTTCTCGCTGGTGAGCCGTGAGGTGATCGCCGACTCCGTCGAGACGGTTATGCAGGCCGAGCGACTCGACGGCATGGTCACTCTTGCGGGATGCGACAAGAGCATTCCCGCGATGATCATGGCTGCTGCCCGCATCGACGTGGCCAGTGTCCTGATGTACGCCGGTTCGCTGCTGCCGGGCCATGTGCGTCTTGAGGACGGCAGTGAGCACACCGTCAATATCGTCACGGCCTTCGAGGCCGTCGGGGCCAATGCCCGCGGGCTGATGTCCGACGGAGACCTCGACCGGATCGAGAGGGCGGTCTGTCCGAGCGCCGGGACGTGTGGCGGCATGTACACCGCAAACACGATGGCCAGTGCGGCCGAGGCGATGGGCATCGCGCTGCCGGGCTCATCTGCGCCACCGGCGGTCGACAGCCGACGCGAGACGCTGGGCCGCCGGGCCGGCGAGGCGGTGGTCGAACTGGTCCATCGGGGGATTACGACGCGCGACATCATCACCCGCGAGGCGATCGAGAACGCGATCACGGTCGTCATGGCGCTGGGCGGTTCGACCAACGCGGTCCTGCACCTTCCGGCCATTGCGCATGAGTGCGGCTTCGAGCTCGATATCGAGGACTTCAACCGGATCGGTGCACGTGTCCCGCTCCTCGGTGACCTCAAGCCGTTCGGGGAGTACGTGATGTTCGACCTCGACCGCGTGGGCGGCGTCCCCGTCGTGATGAAGGTGCTGCTCGAGGAGGGACTCCTGCACGGCGACTGCCTGACCGTGACGGGCCGGACGGTGGCCGAGAACCTCGCGGAGATCAGCCCACCGGCCCCCGACGGTCGCGTGATCCGCACGGTCGCCAACGCCCTCAGCACCCATGGCGGGACGAGCGTCCTTCGCGGCTCGCTCGCACCGGAGGGAGCCGTCGTCAAGACCGCCGGTGTTCCCATCCGGCAGTTCGA